>JAJXDX010000322.1 GCA_021640185.1 Oscillospiraceae bacterium
CCGATGCCCGTCCGCTTCGGCGCACTGGCGCTGGCGCTCATCCTGCTGATTGTCGGCTCGGTTTCCATCACGAAAACCTACCTCGCCCATCAGGAGGAACGCAGGCGGCTGGAGGCGGAAGCCGCCGAACGGGCGCGCGAGGCGGCGGCGCGCCGTGCGGCCGAGGCGGCCGCCGCGCCCGCACCGGCCACGGCAACGGAACCGGCCCGGCCGGGCAAGCCGCAGGATCCCACGCGTCCGCCGGCGGACGGGCTGCCGATCTATCTGGAAACGGCGCAGCCGGTCATCGGCGCGCCGATCCGCGAGCGTCCGGTATCCATGCACGGGCTGGAGGCCGACGGCTCCACCGTGACGGTGTGGGGGCAGATCTTCCGCCTGGAGAGCCGGGACAACCGCGACGGCACGCGGACGTTCTTCACGATCTCCGTCACGGACTACACCGATTCGCTGCAGATGAAGCTGATGTTCGATAACCGCCGCGATGCCGAGAAGATCAGTGCGGTGCAGGGGCTGAAGAACGGCGACTGCTTGGTGGCGTGCGGGCCGTATGCCTATGACGAATATGCCAAGTGCAACCAGATGCGCCCGCGCTCCATCGCCGTCGTGGCGATGTTCCGGCGGCAGGACACGGCGCCGGAAAAGCGCGTGGAGCTGCATATGCACAGCAAGATGAGCGCGATGGACGGCGTGTCCGATGCCTCGGCGCTGGTCAAGCGCGCCGCGGAGTGGGGGCACAAGGCCGTCGCGATCACGGATCACGGCGTCGTGCAGGCGTTCCCCGACGTGATGAACACCGCCAAGGCGATGAAAAAGGCGGGCAAGCCGATCAAGATCCTGTACGGCATGGAGGCCTATTACGTCAACGACATGGTGCCGGTCGTGAACGGGCACGAGGACGCGCCGCTGGACGGCGAATACATCGTCTTCGATATCGAAACGACGGGCCTGTCCGTCGCGACCGAGCGGATCACCGAGATCGGCGCGGTGCGCCTGAAAAACGGGGAACTGCTGGACGAGTTCGACACCTTCGTCGATCCCGGCAAGCCGATCCCGCCGAAGATCACGGAGCTGACCGGCATCACCGACGAAATGGTGGCCGGCGCGCCGGACGAGGGCGCGGCGCTGCAGAGATTTTATGATTTTTGCGGCGATTGCCGCGTACTGATCGCCCATAATGCGGGGTTCGATACGTCCTTTATCCGGGCGGCGGCCAAGCGCACCGGCAAGCCGTATCCGTTCACCTCGCTGGACACCGTGCCGCTGTGCCGTGCGCTGTATCCCGGCCACAAAAACTACAAGCTGGACACGGTGGCGGAGTTTTTGCAGCTGCCGCCGTTCAACCACCACCGCGCGTGCGACGATGCGCGCGTGCTGGGGCAGATCTTCCGGCATTGCCTGAAGGACATGGGGGAGCGGGGCATCGCCTCGCTGCAGCAGGTGAACACCTCGATCACCGGGGTCGATCCCAAAAAGGCGAAATACTACCACATGATCCTGATCGCGCGCAACCTGACGGGGCTGAAGAACCTGTACAAGCTGGTGTCCATGTCCAACCTGAAATATTTCATGCGCAAGCCGCGTGTGCCGCGCTCCGAACTGATCCGCCACCGCGAGGGGCTGATCGTGGGCAGCGCCTGCAACGCCGGCGAGCTGTACAGCGCCATTTTGGACGGGAAGGACTGGGACGAGCTGCGCGAGATCGCGGCGTTTTATGATTTCCTCGAGATCCAGCCGCTGGGCAACAACGCCTTCCTGCTGCGGCCGACGAAAAAGAAGGGCAAGGGCAACGAAGGCCTGACCGAGCCGCCGGTGTGCAAGAGCGAGGAAGAGCTGATCACGCACAACCAAAAGATCGTGCGGCTGGGCGAGGAGCTGGGCAAGCCGGTGTGTGCGACGTGCGACGTGCACTTCCTCGATCCGAAGGACGAGGTGTACCGCCGGATCCTGATGGCGGGCAGCGGCTTTGACGATGCGGATCAGCAGGCACCGCTGTACCTGCGCACGACGGACGAGATGCTGGCGGAATTCAGCTATCTGGGGGACGAGACGGCGCGCAAGGTCGTGATCCACGACCCGAACCTGATCGCCGACTGGGTAGAGGAGATCTCGCCGATCCCGAAGGGGACGTTCCCGCCGCACATCGACGGCGCGGACGAGGAGCTGCAGCAGATCTGCTGGGACCGTGCGCGGGAGATCTACGGCGATCCGATCCCGCCGATCGTGTCCGCGCGGCTGGAGAAGGAGCTGACCTCCATCGTCAAGCACGGCTTTGCCGTGCTATACATGATCGCGCAGAAGCTGGTGGCGAACTCCGTCGAGAACGGGTATCTCGTCGGGTCGCGCGGATCGGTCGGTTCGTCATTCGTCGCGCATATGTCTGGCATCTCCGAGGTCAATCCCCTGCCGCCGCACTATGTGTGCCGTGACCCGGAATGCAAGTATTCCGAGTTCTTCACGAACGGCGAGGTGGGCTCCGGCTTCGATCTGCCGGTCAAGGAATGCCCGAAATGCGGGCAGAAGCTGGGGCGCGACGGGCACGAGATCCCGTTTGAGACGTTCCTTGGCTTCGACGGCGACAAGTCGCCGGATATCGACCTCAACTTCGCCAGCGAATACCAGAACCGCGCCCACCGCTATACGGAAACGCTGTTTGGTAAGGATCACGTGTTCAAGGCCGGTACGATCGGCACGATCAAGGACAAAACGGCCTACGGCTATGTGAAGAAA
>JAJXDX010000323.1:0-413 GCA_021640185.1 Oscillospiraceae bacterium
AGCACATCCTTCACCTTCGTCGTGCCGTACAGCTTGCCGCTGACGAAGTCGATCGCGGTGACCGTGTCGCCGGGATAGATGCGGTGGAACGCCCCGTTATCGTAGTTCATGCCCCAAGCCGTCACCGTGCCGTCTGCGGCGACGTCCGTCACCTCCAGCATGGTGTTCGACATATTCAGCACATCGTCCTCATTGCCGGAGAAGTCGCATCCGACGAAGGTCAGGCCGCCGCGATTATCCTTGGCATGGATGCAGTCGCGCCAAGAAGAGATCGGGCAAAACAGCGGATCCTTCGGCTGCACGCGCACACGGTCGAACGTGATGCGGCCGTCGTTGCCGTTGATGCTGAACACGAACGAGCCGATCTCGTCGATCAGGCAGTCGCGCATGGTGATGCTGCCGCGGCAGCCGAT
>JAJXDX010000323.1:423-2724 GCA_021640185.1 Oscillospiraceae bacterium
CAGCGGGCAGATAGACCTTCGTGCCGACCTTCATCAGCGGATACCCGCCGGAGGCGAACGGGATGCGGTACACGCGCGGCGCGATCCGCTCCATGTCCTGATAAAAAGCATGGTCGCGGCGGCCGTTCGCGGGCAGCGCGAACAGGAAAAAGTCCTTGTGGTACACGTCCCCCTCGTATTCCAGCGGGAAGGGCGTTTCCAGATCGATCACGTTGTCCGCTTGGCGCACGACGGTCGCCGTCACGCCGATCGGCACGCGGTAGGTGAAATGCAGCCCTTCGATGACGATATCCTCGCAGGAGGCGATATAGAGGAACAGCTTATCCGGCTCGCCGATCAGGATGGTGTTCTGCCCGAGCAGCGTGACGCCGCGCGCATGGATCAGATGGATGCACAGGTCGCTTTTCGGCGAGCGGACAAGGCAGCCCTCGTCCTCGCACGGCTCTCCGGAAAGCGCATAGACATAGTAGGTCGTGTCCGGTGCGAACCGCACGACGGCGCGCGCGCCGGGCGTCGCCGCCGTAAAGGCGGCCGCCTCGGCCACGGCGCGCCCGATGCACAGGCTGTCGTCCGTCACACCGTCGCCGACGGCACCGTAGTCGCGCACGAAAAACTCGCGCACGGTCACATTCTTCTCGTTCATCGGAGCTCCTCCTCGTTTTTCACCGGGGTCAGCGGACGGTCACGCCGCCATTCGCGGGCAATTCGAGCATCGTGCTGTCGGCAAAGGTGCAGCCGGAGAACACGATGTTCTTCACACCGTATTGCGGCGTCGCGCCGCTCTGCGCCGCGCAGCGGAAGGTGATCACCGGATCGGTCAGCTTCAGCCGGCGGGTAAAGGTGCATTTTTCGTAGGTGATGTCGGCCGGCGGCAGCGGGCCTTCGCAGTTGACCTCGAAGGCCGTCCACATCTGCAGCACCTCAAAGCGGCAGTTCGTCACCGTCATGTGCGAGCCGCGCAGGCGGATCGTGCCGGAGAACGTGCTGTTTTTGATCACCGTGCTGGGCGCGGCGAACTCGGCGATCGAAAAATAGCACCCCGCCGAAACACCGGAGAACGCATCGGCCAGCCGGATGCGGATGTTCCCGCCGTGCTGATCGATGACCTCTTTGACCTTCGTCGTGCCGTACAGCGCACCGGAGATCGGATCGGCCACGGTGACGGTGTCACCCACGCGGATCTCGTGGAAGCTGCCGTCGCTGCCGTAATCCAGCCCCTTGACGCGGTATTCGCCGCCGGAGCCGACCGATACGACCTCCAGCATCGTGTTCGAGATGTTGAACACATCGTCCTCGTTGCCGGTAAACGTGCAGCCGTCGAACGTCATGGCGCCGCGGTTATCCTTGGCGTGGATGCAGTCGCGCCACGACGAGATCGGCGCGCTGCTGCCCTTTTTGGGCGCGACGCTCGTACTCAAAAAGCGGATATTGCCGTTGTTGCCGTTGACCGCGAACACGAACGAGCCGACGTTGTAGATGTTGCAGTTCTTAAAGGTGACCGTGCCTGGATTGCCGACGACTTGGAACCCGACGGAGTTGAAACCGTAGCCCGGCACGGGCACATAGATCTTCGTGCCCGGCTTCATCAGCGGATACCCGCCGTGCGAGAACGTGATGCGACAGCTTTTGTCCGACAGCCGCGTGATCGTGCGGAAAAACGAGTGATCGCGCCCGTCGTTCGCCGGCAGGGCGAACTGATCGGCATCATAGCTAAAGGTATCGCCGTCGAACGGCAGGCGGATCGGCGTTTCAAAGTCGATCGTTTTGTCGTTTTGGCGCGTCACGGTCGCCGTGACCGCCACCGGCATATCATAATCGAAATTGAGCCCTTCGATCGTCACGTCGGTGCTCTGCGTGACGGACAGATACATCTTGTTCGGGTCGCCGACGATCGTGGCGCCGTTGCCGCGCAGGGTCACGTTTTTCGCCTCGCGCAGCACAAGACAGGCCTCGACGTCGGCCACGGATACGGGCGTGCGGCTGATGCGGTAGGTCTTGCCCTTCTCAAACTCCACCACGGCCTTTTTACCGGGGTTCGCATAGGTGTAGTTGACGGCCTCCATGATCGCGCTGCCGATCTCGCGCCCGTCGTCGGTCTTGCCGTCGCCCGCCACGGCCAGATCGGCCAGACGGATCGTGAGCGTATCGCCGCTGACGTTGGTGGAGTTTGCCTTCGTCGCGGTCGTGCCCGCGGCCTTCGTGGTCTTTCCCGCGGTCGTCCGGGCGGCGGTGCCGCCGGACGAAGCCGTGGGATCCGACACGGCGGAGCTGCCGTCCGACGTGCCGGACGGGGCGGAGATG
>JAJXDX010000324.1 GCA_021640185.1 Oscillospiraceae bacterium
GGTATAAGCTGTCAAGAGGGAAAATAAAAAACTCCGATCCATCGGATCGGAGTTCGGGAAGCCGTCACTGCATATTGGCGAAGCGTTCCACCGCTTTGGTGAAGCTTTCGATGGTCTTGTCCGCGTCGCCGTGCTGGATGCCGTCGCGCACGCAGTGCCGGATGTGACCTTCCAGCACGACCTTGCCGCAGCCGTTGAGCGCCGATTTGGCGGCATTGATCTGTGCCAGTACGTCCTCGCAGGGGACGTCCTCGTCGATCATCCGGTCGATGGCCTGCACCTGCCCGATGATCTTTTTTAGGCGGCGGTGCAGATTTTCCGCGTCCATGCACTGTTTCATCGTCATGACCTCCATACGGTAAGGGGTATGACCAGATTATAGCGCGGAAACGCGTGGATGTCAACCGGCGAAAGGGGAGAAACGGCAAAGCCGCCCGGCGGATGCCGGGCGGCTTTGGGACGGGCGGCCGTTCAGTGGCCGCGCATATCGGTCTCCAGCAGGCTGCGCAGCGGCAGGCCGGAGGCGCTTTTTAGGGTATAGACGACGAAACAGCCGTCGCCCGCGCCCTCTGCCTGTGCGGAGAACACCTCGCGCCCGAGCACCTGCCGGCCGTCGGCCGGGACGACCGTGCAGGTTTCGAGCGCCGTCACATACGGCGCATAAAAGGCGGCCAGCTCCTCGCGGGTCATGTCCGTGCGCAGCAGCAGCGCGCCCAGATATTCGATCCCGTTGCCCGTGCCGGAATACCGCTGGGCGGCGGAGCCGGAAACGATCAGCTGTGCGCCGTCCGGCAGCGGCAGCGCGCGCAGATCTTTTTCGATGCCGTAGGCGATGGCGTTGTTGATCATCGGCACGGCCACGCCGATCAGCAGCAGCACCGCGGCGACGGTGATCATCAGCACGCGGATGACGCGGCGGCACCGTTTTTTTTGGCGGTCATTCATCGGCGGCCTCGTCGGAGCCCGTCCGCACGCTCTCGCTTACCGTGCCGTCCGCCGCCTCCAGCGTTTCGGCGTATTCCACGCGGCCGATGCGGCAGCCCTCGCCGATCTGCACGCGGCGGCCGCGCACGACGTCCGCCGTGACGTATTCCAGCGTGATGTCGTCGCCCTCGATCGTGTGCACCTTCGTGCTGTGCGCGGCCGTGCCGGAGAACAGGCGGCGCAGCAGACCGGGCGTTTCGCGCCGGATCTGGATCGTGCTGCCGCCGATGTCACCGATCGAGCAGCCGGCGGCGGCCGTCAGCTCGACCGTTTCGGCGTTGAGCAGGCCGCCGATGTTGTACAGGCCGCTCATCCGGATCAGATCGGCCTCGACCCCTTCCTCGATGCGGCAGCTGCCGCTGGCGGAGAGTTCCGTGCCGTGCACGGCACGGGCCCGCAGCTCGCCGGAGGTGCTCATCTTGCCGCCGGTCAGGCGGCCGTCGATGGCGGTGGAGCCGGAGCAGCGCACTTCCGGCGCGTCGACGTCGCCGCCGCAGCGCAGCGCGCCGGAGCAGTGCAGCGCCTCGCCGCAGGTCAGACTGCCGAGGATCTTCGTCGCGCCGCTGACCGACACCTTGCCGCTGCACTCGACGCTGCCGTCGACGTGCGAGGCGCCGGAGCAGCTCATCCGCTCGCAGCGCAGGTCGCCCTGCACCTTCCCGGCGCCGCTGATGCTCACCGATCCGTATTCGCCGCCCGGCATCGTGCTGCTGCCGGAGATCTTCATATCCATTTTCTGCTCGCTCATCACAGTTCCTCCTTCAGTTTGTCCAGCAGGTCGATCTTGCTTTCGCCCTGCGTCAGCCACAGTTCTTCGATCTCGCTGATCGGGTATGTTTTCGTGCCGAAGCGCGTGCGTATCGTCAGCGTCCGGCGGGCGTGCTCGATCTTTTGCCCTGCCTGCAGCGACAGCGCCAGTTCTTCCAGCGACTGCCCTTCCTTCTCCTGCAGGATCAGCTCGATCCGCGCGCAGATCGTGTCCCGCCGGAAGAACGTTTCCTGCCCCGTCGGGGTCGACCGGCGCAAAAACCAGCTTTCCGGGATCAGCCCCATCCGCTTCCACCGGTACAGCGCCCCGTACGAGATGTTGTAGCGGGCGAGCAGATCCTTTTTGGCGATCAGATCCTCTTCCATGTGCGGCGCACGCCCCTTCCGTCCGTAACATCGTTATTGCTGCGGACCGTGGCCGTCACCATGTCGATGGCCAGATCCGGGTTTTGAAAAATGCCCTGCCCGCCGCAGGAATAGCCGATCCCGTGCGGGCCGAACGAGAAGGCGTTCCCGTACCGTTTTCCTTTTTTCATCGCTGCCGCTCCCTTTCTCTTGTGACGTAACACTGTTGCGTAACAATGTTACTGACGAGAGTATATCATAACACCGTTACGCTGTCAAGAGGGTTTTGCAAAAAAAAAAAACGTGGGGACCGCTTTGGCGGCCCCCACGGGACGGAGCGTCGATCAGCCCTCCGGATAGCGCAGATCGACATAGCGGGCCAGCAGCTCGACGGTGTTATCGATGCCGGTCTTGAGGCTGTCGATCACCAGATCGTAGCTGTCGGCGCTGCCCCAGCGCGTGTCGGCATAGAAGTTGTGGTAGCTTGCGCGACGCTTGTCGGTGCGCACGATCTGGTCGGCAGCTTTTTTTTCATTTAGGTCGCTGTATTGCTGCACCATGCGCTGCACGCGCGCCTTGATGTCGGCGCGCAGGAACACGTTGATGATCCGGTCGCGCTGCGACAG
>JAJXDX010000325.1 GCA_021640185.1 Oscillospiraceae bacterium
GTCCGGGAGGACGGCCGCCTCGTTTTCACACCGCAGAGCATCGAGGCCTGCCCGCGCGGGCTGCTGCGCGTGTGCGGCGAGGAGATGACAACACAGGCACTGTGCGCCCGCGTGGGCAAAAATGCCGAGCTGCTGGCGGACGGCGGCGTGACCTTCTCGGGCGGCGAGCCGCTGGCGCAAAGCGATTTTCTGTTCTCCTGCCTGCGGCTGCTGCGCGGGACGCTGCACACCGCGGTGCAGACCTGCGGCTTCGCACCGGCGCCGGTGTTCCGGCAGGCACTGACGCTGGCAGATCTCTTCCTGTTCGATCTCAAGCTGATCGATGAAGGGCAGCACCGCCGGTACACCAGCGTGTCGAACGCGCAGATCCTGCGCAATTTTTCCCTGCTCGCGCACAGCGGCAAACCGCTGCTCGTGCGCGTGCCGCTGATTCCCGGCGTGACCGACACGCCGCAGAACCTCGACGCGATCGCCGCACTGCTGCAGACGGACGGCATCACGTATGCCGAGCTGCTGCCATACAACCGCATGGCGGGCGGAAAATACGCCATGGTGCAGCGCACCTATGCCCCGCCGTTCGACGAGGACATCCCCGTGCAGCCGCACCCGGAGATCTTCGATAAACACGGCGTGCAGACCCTTGTGCTGTAAAAAGGAGGAAAACGCGATGACCGAAAGGATACGCCGGATGCGGGCATGGCTGCAGAGCCGCGCCTACCGCGATCTGCGCACGCCGTACGACGGCGCGCGCTTTGCCGACTGCTGGACGATCGAGGACCAGACCCGCGTGTTCCGCGAGATGGCGCAGCTGGAAGAACCGCTGCTGTTCCCGGACGACCGGATCGGCTTCCACCGCCGGCTTTCCTGCCGCGGGCCGCACCGCGCCGGCAACGTTTCGCCGAACTACGGGCGGATCGTGTCGCGCGGGATGGCCGCCGCGCTGGACGATATCCGCCGTAGCATGGACAAAACGGCCGACCCGGACAAGCGCGCCTACGGCGAGGCCATGCATCAGCAGCTGTCGGTCTGTCTGCAGATCGCCGACCGCTGGCAGGCCGCGGCCGCCGCTGCGGGCAACGCGCCGCTCGCCGCCGCGCTCGCGCGCGTCCCGCGCGCGGGTGCCCGCACGTTCTACGAGGCGCTCGTGTCCCTCAAGGCATGCATCTACTGCCTGCGCCTGTACGGCGCAGCACACCTGACGCTCGGCCGGTTCGATCAATATATGTACCCGTACTACTGCCTCAGCCGGGACGACGGCCAAAGCGATGAAGAGCTGCTCGAGCAGCTTGAGGAGTTCTTCCTCTCCCTCAATGTCGATACCGACCTGTATCCCGGCATCCAGCAGGGCGACAACGGCCAGAGCATGGTGCTCGGCGGCCGCGATGCACAGGGGAACAGCGTGTATAACGCGCTGTCCGACCTGTGCCTGCAAGCCTCGTTGGAGCGTTCGGTCATCGACCCCAAGATCAACCTGCGCGTGGATAAAAACACGCCGACCTGGCGCTTCATCCAAGGCACACAGCTGACGAAGCAGGGGCTGGGCTTCCCGCAATACTGTAATGACGACGTGGTCATCCCCGGCCTGATCCGCTTGGGCTACGCGCCGCAGGACGCGTGCGACTATGCCGTCGCCGCGTGCTGGGAGTTCATCATCCCCGGCTGCGGCGCCGATCAGCCCAACGTGCAGACCATGGACTTCCCGCACGTCGTGCACCGCGCCATCGTCGGCCATCTTGCCGAATGCGACGACATGGACAGCCTGATGCGCTGCGTCTCCGCCGAGATGGATGCCGAGGTGCAAACGCTGTTTTCCGCGGCGGAGCGCTATATGCTCGGCCCGATGCCGCTGCTGTCGGTGTTCACCGACGGCTGCATCGAAAACCTGCGCGATATGTGGGCCGGCGGCGCAAAATACCTCAATTTCGGCTGCCACGGCGCGGGCATCGCCAACGCGGCCGATGCGCTCGCCGCCGTGCAGCAGGCGGTGTTCACCGAAAAGAGCATCGGCAAGCAGCAGCTGCTCGATGCGCTCGCCGCGAATTTCGACGGCTTTTCCGACGTGCGCGCCCGCCTGCGCGCCTGCCCCAAGATGGGCAATAACGACGACCGGGCAGACGGCCTTGCCGCCCGCCTGATGCAGCTGTTCGCCCAAAAGGTCAACGGAAAACCGAACGGCCGCGGCGGCATCTGGCGCGCCGGAACGGGCAGCGCGATGGAATACATCTGGAAGGGCGAAAAATGCCCTGCTACGGCGGACGGCCGCCTGTCCGGCGAGCCGTATTCGTGCAGCTTCTCCCCGTCGCTCGATGTCAAGACCGACGGTCTGCTGTCCGTCATCCGCTCGTTCACCAAATTCGATCTTACGCAGATCATCAACGGCGGCCCCCTGACGATCGAGCTCCACGATACCGTCCTGCGCAACGATATCGGCATCGAAAAGACCGCCCGCCTCGTGCAGCTGTTCGTCCGGCTCGGCGGACACGAGCTGCAGATCAACGCCGTCAGCCGCGAGCGTCTGCTCGAAGCCCAAAAGCACCCGGAGGAGCATCCGGATCTCATCGTCCGCGTCTGGGGCTGGAGCGGCTATTTCTGCGAGCTCGATCCCAAATACCAAAACCACATCATCCGCCGCTGCGAATACACCGGCTGACCCCATGAGGCAAACACAGCAAACAAGATCGCCCCGGCCGCCAAATGACGGCCGGAGCGATCTTG
>JAJXDX010000326.1 GCA_021640185.1 Oscillospiraceae bacterium
CGGCGGCCGGGGCGGTGGGGTGCGCGGTGCTGGGGATCGCGCCCGCCTTCGGGGCGCGCGCCGCGCTGACCGTCGGCGGGTTGACACTGCTGCTGGGGGCGGTGTCCGGTGCGTATCCCGCCTATCAGGCGGCAGGGCTGCGCCCCGTCGACGCGCTGCGCGCCGAATAGCCGCGGCCGAAAAAACGGGATTGCATTTTTTAAGGATCGTGGTATAATGTTAAAGGTGTGCCCTGCCCCGGGTGACGGGAGCGGTGCGGCGCACGGCTCAACTGTGCTTTTTTTTGGGACGCCGTTCGTCCGTTCGACACGCGTCCGTTCGTTTTTGCCCCACCGCAACACGAAGAGGAGTGTTCCCTGTGGAAAAATACCGGATCGACGGCGGCCGCCGTCTGTGCGGCGCCGTGGACATCAGCGGCGCGAAAAATGCCGTGGTCGCGATCCTGCCGGCGGTCATTTTGTGTGACGAGCCCTGCCGGATCGAGAACATCCCCAACATCAACGATGTGTCCACCTCGCTGGGCATCCTGTCGTCGCTCGGTGCCGTCGTGCGCCGGATCGACCGCAACACCGTCGAGATCGACCCCCGCCATATCCATACCAACGAGGTCGATCCGGAGCTGGCGCGCCATATGCGTGCGTCTTATTATTTCATCGGTGCGCTGCTGGGCAAGCTGGGCAGCGCGCGGGTGCCGATGCCCGGCGGCTGCTGGTTCGGCGTGCGGCCGATCGATCTGCACCTCAAGGGCTTCCACGCGCTGGGCGCGCAGTCGCTGCCGCCGGAGCAGGGCATCATCGAGGTACACGCCGATAAGCTGTGCGGCAACGCCGTGTATCTGGACACCGTCAGCGTCGGCGCGACGGTGAACATCATGCTTGCCGCCACGCGTGCGCCGGGCATGACGATTATCGAGAATGCGGCGAAGGAGCCGCACATCGTCGATCTGGCCAACTTCCTCAACACCATGGGCGCGGACATCCGCGGCGCGGGCACGGACGTGATCAAGATCCGCGGCGTGGATGCGCTGCACGGCGCGACGTATTCGATCATCCCCGATCAGATCGAGGCGGGCACGTATATGGCCATGGCGGTCGCGACGCACGGTGACGTGCTGGTGCGCGGCGTCATCCCCAAGCATCTGGAATCCATCACCGCCAAGTTGGCGGAGATGGGCGCCGTGATCGACGAGATGGACGACGCGGTGCGCGTGCGCTGCGACGTGCCGCTGCGCCACTGCAACGTCAAGACCATGCCGCACCCCGGCTTCCCGACGGATATGCAGCCGCAGATCGGCGTGCTGCTCTCGGTCGCGGACGGGACGAGCATCATCACCGAGGGCATTTGGGAGAACCGTTTCCGCTATGTCGACGAGCTGCACCGCATGGGCGCGCAGGTGCAGGTGGACGGCAAGACCGCCGTGTTCCAAGGCGTGCCGCAGCTGATCGCCGCACCGGTGCGGGCGATGGATCTGCGTGCCGGCGCCGCCATGGTCATCGCCGGGCTGATCGCCGACGGCGTTACCGAGGTGGAGGACATCCGCTACATCGAGCGCGGGTACGAGGATCTGGTCGATAAGCTGCGCGGGCTTGGCGCGGATATCCGTCTGCTGGACGTGCCGGACGGCTACCGCGCGATGCACGCCTGACCAAAAACAGCCCAAACAGACCGACCGCTGTCGGTCTGTTTTTGTGTTGACGAGGGGGAACGTCATGCTGCGCTATTGTCCGCTGTTCAGCGGCAGCTCCGGCAACAGTACATATGTCGGCACGGCCGAGGGCGGCGTGCTGGTGGACGTCGGCGTGTCCGCCAAGCGGATCGAGCAGGCGCTGCGCCGCCGGGATATCGAGCCGGGGCAGATCCGCGCCGTGCTGATCACGCACGAGCATTCGGATCACGTCGCCGGATTGTCCGTGCTGTGCCGCCGGTACCGCTTTCCGGTGCTGGCGTCGGCCGGGACGCTGGATGCCTTGGCCGAGGCGGGCAAGGTGACGCCGGATCAGCCGCTGTATGCGCTGTCCCCCGGCCGCAGCGTGAACGTTTACGGCCTGCGGGTGACGCCGTTCTCCGCCCCGCACGACAGCCGCGAATGCCTCGGCTTCCGCTTGGACGGCGGCGGGCGCGCGCTGACGGTCGCGACGGATATGGGCTTCGTCCCGGCGGAGCTGCCCGCTCTGGCCGCCGGGTGTCAGCTGATCCATATCGAATCGAACCACGACCCCGTTATGCTGAGAAACGGTCCGTATCCGCCGTTTTTGCAGCAGCGGATCGCGGGGGATGGCGGCCATCTGGCCAACGCGGCGTGCGCTGCGGTGCTGCCGCAGCTGCTTTCCGGCGGGACGACGCGGTTCGTACTGGCTCACCTCAGCCAAAAAAACAACGATCCGGCGCTGGCCCGGCAGGTGTCGGCCGACGCGCTTGCCGCGTGCGGCGCGCAGGTGGGGCGCGACGTGCTGCTGTCGGTCGCGCCGCCGGAGAACGACGGCGGCGTGATCGTGTTTTGACCGAAAGGAGGCAAGGCGTATGCTGCACGTGACGGTGCTGTGCGTCGGCAAACTGAAGGAGCGCTATTGGCAGGAGGCGTGCGCCGAATACCAAAAGCGGCTGGGCACGTTTTGCCGCCTGTCGGTCGTCGAGGTGGCGGAGGAGCGTCTGCCGGACGCGCCCGGCGCGGCCGAGATC
>JAJXDX010000327.1 GCA_021640185.1 Oscillospiraceae bacterium
GGAACCGGCCAACGGCAGGAACTTCGCATAATATACGTTGACCTTCGGCATCACGTCCAAGCGGTTGGCGTTCGGCATCAATTTCGTTCCCGTGACCGTGCCCTTGCCGCTCTCCTCCGCCGAAACGGTGCAATCCTCATCGATATACCAGCCGGCGAAGGTGTAGCCCTCCAGCGCCGTCGCTGTGGAGCCTTTGATCTCGCCCGCTTTGGCATCGAACACCTCCAGCGTCGTGTTCAGTGTGCCGCCGCCGTGGTGCCAGACCTTGTATTCGATCGCGACCTGTACGGGCGTGTAGAAGAAGATGATATAGTTCTGCGCCTCGCTTGCCCCGATCGTGATCGACTGGGTCAGCGCGGAGATACAGGTCATGCCGCCGATCGACACATCGGCCGCCGAGGCGCTCACCGTTGCGCCGAACCGGGCCTTATCGCTCACGATCGGACGCAGCACGCCGTTGGAGGTGCCGTCGGTGTACGTCAGCTTCGGCAGATCGGAGATGTCCGTGCCGTATTGCAGATAATAGACCTTGTAGGCCAGCTCATTGCGGGTATAGAAGATATACAGCTCCGTGCCGTTCTGCGTCACCGTGATCGTGAACTGTGACCGGCCGTCCTCGCCGGGCATCAGCGGTGTCTGCGTCGTGCCGTCCACCAAGGCACTGTCCTGCACCGTGAAGCCGCTGAAGGTCTGCGGGACGATCTCGCACGTTTTGCCGACGTCGCCGATCCCCTCGGTATGGGCCGACGACTCGGTATAGTTGAGGAACTTACCGTCGACCTGCGTGCGATCATCGCCTGCCGCATCCAAGTTCTGCAGCATATAATGCACGGCATAGTACGCGCTGGTGACGTTTTTGGTGTAATAGAACACGATGACGTTGGACGCGGCGCCGACATATTCGCCGTCCTCGTTCTTCTCCACAGCCAGGATCAGGCGCTTGAAGAACGCGTCGGGGATATAGCCGGTCACGACGGCAAAGCGCTCCGTCACCACGCCGTCCGTCGTTTCCTTCTCCACGATGCCGCCGTCGCCGACCGTGTCGATCAGCCGGTTCGTATCGGCATAGCGATACTCCACGCGGTAGGCGACCTTTTCCTTGTGCACATACGTGAAGGTGAACACGTTCACCCGGGGATCCTCTTTGTCGTTCTCCGGCTGCATGGTGACGGAGTGGCTGGCCAGCGTGGGATAATAGCCGTTGCCGAACTCCTCATACAGCTGCGCATACGGCTGGCCGACCTTTGGCGTGAACGTGCGGGCGTTGCCCTGATAGGCAAAGCCGTCCGTATCGTCCGCAACGGTGCGGTGGAACCCGCCGTCGGCAGCCAGATAGATATACGTGCGCTGCTGTGTCCCGTTTTCCACGGTGTAGGCACCGTTGTCCGTCGGCTCGGCCGCGGCGGCGGCCAGCAGCGCCTTCCATGCGGGGTCGTTCTCCGCCTCGTGCAGCGCATAATGGATGCGGTACGGCTGCAACTGCAGCGAGCCCCACCCGGCGAACACGTCCATGTCCCGCAACACGGGCTGATCGAGCGGTGTATAGGCAAGACGCTTGCCCGCCCGCTCGTAGAACCAGCCGCCGAAGATGTAGCCCTGATCGTCCGTCGGATCGTCTACCGAGCCGCCGAGCACCAGCCCGTGCTCCACCTTTTTGGTCAGCAGCGGGATCTTTTCGTCCTTCGTTTCCTGATAGCGGCGCATATCGTCAAAGCTTCGGAAAAAGCGCACGGTGTGCACCTGCGGCGACCATTTGGCATACAGCGCCAGATTGCTGGAGGGCATCCTACTGCCCGGCACATATTCGCTGCCGGCGAAGCAGCCGGGGCTGCTGTACCAACCGTCGAAATAATATGCGTTCTCCTCCAGCGTGCTCGGATACGTCGGCTGCACCGGTTCGCCGTTACCGTCGAGCATCACCGGGTCAAGCGGCTCGTCGAACACACGCGAGCTTTGATCGATGACCTCATGATAGCTCTGACGCGTCAGCGTATAGGCATTGCGCTTATAGAAAAAACGCGCAATGAACGATCGGCGCAGATCGTCCAGCGTGCCGTTGTCCACCAACTCGTAGCGACGGCTATCGCTTTCTCTCGTAAAGCCGTCCAGACCTGTCTGCGTCTGCCCGCACACGCCATTCGCCGCGTTGATCACGTTGTCGTCGCTGGTGGTGATACGGCCGTAGAGTCGGTAGACCGTATCGTTATGGTAGTAATAGACATTGCCGGTCTCTTCGTCGGTATAGGTCCGTTTGCTCTCGTCCGTATTCTCTGCGGCAGCGCGGATCAGTGCGATCTGATCGGCATCCAGCTCGTGCGAGAACACCGGCACATAGGATTCGTACACCCATTGACGCGGCTTGTTCCAGCGGATACCGGTACCGTTATTGAAGAAGTTGACGAAATAGCAGACGTTCGACTGTACCTGTGTTCCGCCGACGGTGGCCTTGGTCGTGATCTGCCGGTCGATCTGGTCGCCTTCGTCGGCATAGCCGTATCCCGCACCGAGCAGGATCCGCTCGTCCATTTTCTGATAAAGTCCTTTGACCGTGCTGTTGCTGTTATCGAGAGAATACTTCACCTTGTATTCGCCGTTCCAGCCGGCCAGATAAGCATAGTTGCCCCAGCCCTTGGTACCGTTTTCACCCACAAGGTTTTTGTATCC
>JAJXDX010000014.1 GCA_021640185.1 Oscillospiraceae bacterium
GAACAGCTTATGCCCGGTGACGAACGGCTCGAGATCGACGCGGAAGCCGTCGATGCCGGTATCCAACACGATCTTTTCGGCCCGATCGAAGAACCACGTTTTGAACTCGTCGCTGTACCAGTTGAATTTATAGCCGCCCCAGACCTCCAAAAAGCCCGCGTACCAATCGGGATGCGCCGTGACGAGCGGGCTCTCCTTCACCGTGCCCCACACGATCAGGTCGAGATAGATGCGGATGTCGCGCTTATGCGCCTCATCGACGAACCATTTGACGACCTTCCAGCTTTCCTCGTAGCTGTCGCAGCCGGTCAGGGCGGGGTCAACCGTATGCGGCCCCATGTTGCTGTAGCCGTTGCCGGACGTGCCTTTATCTTGGATCGGGGTCAGCCACATGGCGTTGACGCCCATCTCGCGATAATGGTCGAGCACTTTGACGGCGGCGGCGAACGTGCCCTCGTCCGTGGCGCTCTCCACGCGCATCTGCGCCATGATCAGGCCGCCGATCCAGTCCGGATGCCAGCCCTCCATCTGTACTTGGTCATCCGGCCGGTAAGGCGGGATCAGGGCGGAATTGTCGATGTATCCGTTCATGCTGTGTTCCTCCGTTATCGTTTTTTATCGTCACCGGCCGAGCGGGCGGCACTCTTCGTCATGCGCGCGCCGCCAGACCGCTTCGCCGAAGGTGAACGGGATGGCGTTGTAGTCATCCGTCCACGTATCGTCCTGCCGGATCTGCGGGGAAACGAAATCCTCGAACCCGCGGCGGCCGCGGAAGGTGCTGGGACCGACCATGGCGACCTCGCCGCCGATGTGGTGATGCGGGCCGAGCAGATCGCGGTTATCACCGATCAGGCGCAGCGTGACGGTCACGTCCTTATCCGCCGGGACGGCGGCGGTCAGCTCCGCCTCGTACGGCGGGCGGAAGATCAGCCCATCGCCGTGCGGCGTGCTCCACGCCGCCGCAGCGGCGCGCATCCCGTGCAGCCGCAAAAACAGCCGCTCTCCCTCACGCCGCCGTACGGTGACGGCGGCGGTCGCGTCACCGCGGTAGAACCACAGCCCCTGCGGGGCAAGATCTTCCGCGGTCTTTGCCGTCGGTGCGGCCAAAACGAAGCCGTCGCCCGGCACGGCATAGTGCGTGACCTTCCACTGCGGCCGCCCGATCGGGAGCACGTCGAAATCGCCGCGGACATAGAGGCTGTCCGGCTCCAGCGGGTAGAAGAAGCGGTTGCGTTCCGTTTCGAACACCTCGCCGACGTTGACACCGTTTTCGTTCTTCGGCAGCCGGTAGGTCAGCTCCACGGTGTTCTCGCCGGCGTGCAGCTGCCCGGTCACCCGGTATTCGCCGACCTGCCGGTCGATCCACCAGCCGATGCGCGCGCCGGTGATATCGGTGCCGTTGCAGGCGGCCGCCAGGCAGTCGCGATCCTCGAAGGCGACGGTGACCTCGCCCTGCGGCACGTCACGGCAGGTGAAGGCATAGCGCAGACGGATCTGCCGCGCACCGGCGCCGTCGGGGCCGTACAGCCGCTCGATGATGCGGCACATCGGTGCCGCAGCAGAGAACGGCGCATCGTCGAACGACAGCTGCGCCCGGTCGACCGTCAGGCAGTTCGGTGCGTCCAGCGTAACGGGGCCGAGCGCCGCACGCTCCTCGCCGTGCGTCACGGCGACCGGATACGCCGGTGATGCCGGATCCGCAGGCACGACGTCCAAGATCATGTCCCCGCCGCCGGCAAGGGTCAGCGGCACGTAGGTATATCCGCCGCCGCAGCGGGCGGGCAGGCGCTCGCCGTCGCGGTCGTCGCGGCGCACGGCGCACACCGCGCCTTCCAGCCGCAGCAGCAGCTCCCGCTCCTGCGTGAAGGACGTGTTGACCAGCTGCAGCCGCAGCCGTCCGTCCACGCGGCGGCGGTGCAGCAGCACGCCGGAGGCGAGCGCCGCGCCGGACGGCTCGAGCAGAGCCGTTTCGAACGGGAAGGAGGCGTAGCGCAGGTATTTTTCGATCGTTTCGCGCCGGGCCTGCAGCGGCATACAGTGCGGATCGGACATCGGCGCGCCCGGCGCGAGCCGATCGACGTGCGCCACCTTGCCGCCCGCCGCCAGCAGGTCCTCCAGCAGGCGGACCGTCGTCTTTTCCAGCGTTCCGCCGACGGTGAACACCCAGTCGTAAGCGCCGCGGCCAAGGCGCAGGCAGCCGTCCCCGACGAAGCCGTGCTGCGCGAGCAGCCCCTCGTCACCGATCTCGACATCCACCTGCAGGTCGAGCAGCGTTTCCAGCAGTTGGCGGAACTGTGCCGAGGTGCGGATGATGTCCCGGCGGTCGCCGGCGGCCTCGCGGTAATCGCCCATCATGTCGACGATCGGCGAGATCACGAGCACGCGGCACAGGCGCTCGCCCTCGCTCATCAGGCGGTCGTTGCGCTCCATCCATTCCATGAAGGCCGGAAAGACGTCCCACCACGGCTCCTGATACGAGAAGAAAGCGGGGTAGTCGCGCTTGCGGCGGCCTTCCATACTGTAGGCCGCCAGATGGAAGCACGGCTTGGTGATCCCGAGGGCGGTCTGCCGCCCCCAGATCCATGACAGACGGGCGAAGGTCACGCCCCAGCCGGCGCAGCCGAACGTTTCGCTGAGCACCTGTCCGCTGCCGAGCTGGCGCGAAACGCTGGCCGTCTGCTTGGCCAGCACCGGGCTGGTCACGCGGTCGCCCAAATGGTCGATGCCCGGCAATTGCATCAGCGCATAATGCTGCATCACGCCGCCGGAGCTGGAGATCTGATCGCATAGGCCGTCCTCGCAGGCGAAGTGGCCGGTGAGCGCCAAGCCGTGCGACGCGCACCATGCGGCGATCTGCCCGGTGTAGTTTTGCCGAAACAGCTGCCCCACCAGCTGCCAAAAGCGACGGCGCGCGGCGGCGTAGCCCTCCCCTTTTTCCGTCAGCAGCCAAAGGTCGTCGAGCAGATCCCTGCCGTAAGCCGCGCGGTAAGCATCGGGCAGCGCCGCGCTCCACGGATAGCCGCTGCAGTTGAGCTGCGGCTCGTCCGTAAAGGCACCCTGCACCACCGTGCCCAGCGCGTCACCCAGCTCGTCGGCGTAGCGCTGATAGACCAGTTCGATGAATTTTTTGGTGGTATCCGGATACAGCAGATCGGCATAATGCCGATCGACGCTATAGCCGAAGAACAGGTCGCCCGGCTGTGCCTCGGCCGGGTCGAGGCGGCGGCAGCCGTCCGCCGTGCGGCGGTATGCCGCCAGCAGATGCCCGGCGGCGGCCGGATCCGTGCCGAACGCCAAGCGCTTGAAGCAGTATTCCTCGCCCAGCTGCGGGATGCGCCCGGCTGCGAAGCCGCTGGGCCATCCGTCCTCGTCATAAATAAAGATGTGCAGACCCAAACGGCGGCACTCGTCCACCGCGACGCGGAACGCGTCGAACCATTCCCGCCCCATGTACGGGATGCGCAGCCCGGCGCGGGCGTGGATGACTACGCCGCCGAAGCGTCCCTGCGCGAACTCCCGCAGCTGGCGGCAGATCTCCACCGCGTCCATATCGTCGTTCCAGCTCCAGAAGCACACCGCCTCGTTCCCGATCTGGAGCGGAGCCGCCGTTTTGTTTTCGTTCTTACCCATTTTCATCCTCCGCCGCACGCGCTTTTTGTGCGGCACATCGCGACCGATGCCGGTCCGCCGTGGTTAACCGCTTTAATTCTCTTGCATTATATCACCGACGGGATACGATCGTCAAGACCCAAAATGGGGATATTTTCGCAAGTTGTTCGATCGTCTGCCCTTTTTTCGTCGGATATTCTGAACAGAGTACGGTTTTTCTTTCCGATCTATCGCAGAGACACGGGCACATATCCCATATCCGAGAAATGGACAAAAAATATTAAAGCGCTTTATTGACAAATGGTTTTTGTGTGCTATAATGGTACCTGCAAGCGATGCACAGCGGTCTGTGCATCACGCGTGCCGGGCGCGACCCGACAGTCGACCATCAGAACAGAAAGGAATGAATGCCCATGAAACGCACCTCTCTCCTGCGCATCCTGGCGATCTGCTTCGCCGTGACGCTGCTGTGCACGGGGCTCGTCGCCTGCGGCGGCGATAAACCGGACAGCACGCCGGACTCCTCGGCCGGCACATCGGACGATCCCGGCTCCTCCGCGATCGGCGACCCGAGCGGCACGCCGACCGATCCCACCGGCGAAGAGCCGGATCCGACCGACCCCGGCGGCACGAACGCCGCCGGAACGACCGGCAGCGGCGCTTCCGCCGCCACCAAGACCGGCGGCAACAAAACGACCGCCCCGGCCAAGACGACGGGCAAGACCCAGACGCCCTCGACCGGCAAGCTGGCAAACGACAAGATCGTGGACATGAACGGCTACACCTTCTCGATCATGTCGGTGTTCCTGCCCACGAAGCTCTCGAAGAACTCGACGCTGTTCGAGGAGCAACTGTTCCAGCGGATCGATGAGGTACAGAAGCAGTACAACTGCAAGATCAAGATCATCAACACCCCATATCCGGATCTGGCCACGATCAAAAAGTACGTGCTGGCCAAGCGCAAGTTCGCCGACATCATCGAGCTGGCGCCCCGCGACATGGTCGCCGCGGCCGAGGCGGGCTATCTGCTGCCGTGGGACGGCGTTTCCCCGCTGGACACGAGCGACCCGCGCTGGATCGCTCAGGGCACGAGCCTTGGCAACTACAACGGCAAGCAGTACGGCCTGTCGTTCTACCGGCCGCCGGAGGTGCGCGCCTGCATCGTGATCAACAAGACGCTGCTGGCGAACAACGGCATCGATCCGAACACGATCTATGACGCCGTGAAAAAGGGCACGTGGACCTTCGACAAGCTGCGTGAGATGGCCGTCGCCTGCACCAAGAGCGACAAGGGCACCTTCGGCATCATCGGCTATCCCGACTATATGGCCGACGGCCTGATGAAGGCGAACAACGCCCGTCTGGTCACGCGGCAGTCGAACGGCAAGGCGGTGTTCACCGGCTCCTCTACGGCGGCGGTCACGGCCATGCAGTACCTGTACGATCTGGTCAACACGCAGAAATGCGTATATGTCGCCGGTGCGGCGCTGGGCACCGATGCGGCGTGGGACACGGTCTATCGCAGCTTCGACCCGGTCAAGAAGTTCCTCGAGGGCAAGTACGCCTTCATGCTGCACGAGTCGTGGACGCTCAACCAGCAGATCAAGGCCGGTGCGCAGAAGGCCGGGATCGAATACGGCATGGTGCCGTATCCGAAGGGCCCGAACGCCGACAAGTATTACGGCAGCGCAATGAACGCGCGTCTGTTCTGCCGCATCAGTTCCAACAAGGACTACGAGAAGTCGGCGATCATCTTCAACGCGCTGGCACGTCCGGCCGACGATATCATCGATTATGACGACGATGTTCAGGCCGACTATTTCCAGAGCAACGACAAGCGCAGCATCGAGATGTATAAGCTGCTGCTGGCGAACTCGACCTTCGACATCGGCGAGGGCGTCAACGAGCTGCTCAATGCCTTCAACGCGCAGACGGCCACCAGCGTCTATGCGCACACGACGACGGTGAAGGCCGGGCTGGAGGCGATGAACGGCAAGTACGATGCCGCCATCAACGCGATCTTCAACCGCTGACCGATCCGCAAAAAGAAACAGAGCGGCGCGCTCCGAGGTCTTCCTCGGGGCGCGCCGCCGTTTTTTGTTTTGAGGGGAAGATCAGTCTTTTTCGTTCTCCGTCCGGTCGCTGATGATATAGCGCGGACGATGCTTGACCTCCAGATAGATCTTGCCGATGTATTCACCGATCACGCCGAGCGAGATCAGCTGGATGCCGCCCATGAAGCAGACCACGCAGATCATGCTGGCCCAGCCGAGCGCCGTCACGCCCGCGAAATGGGCGATGACCGCCCAGAGGATGCCGATGAAGCTGAGCAGCGACACGAACAGGCCCATGCCTGAAATAATGCGCAGCGGCTTGACGCTGAGGCTGGTGATGCCGTTGAAGGCGAGCGCGAGCATCTTGCTGAGCGGATAGTGGCTCTTGCCGGCCTGCCGCTCGTGCCGGGTGTAATACACGCTGGTGCTGGAAAAGCCGACGAGCGGGATCATCCCGCGCAGGAACAGGTTGACCTCCTTGAACCCGGCGAGCTCCTGCAGCACGCGCGACGAGATCAGGCGATAATCGGCGTGGTCGTACACGACCTCGGCGCCCATCAGGCGCAGCAGCTTGTAAAAGCCGCGGGCAGTGGAGCGCTTGAAGAACGTGTCGGTGTCGCGTTTATCGCGCACGCCGTACACGATCTCGTTGCCTTCGCGGTATTTTTTGACCATCTCTTCCATCGCGCGGATGTCATCCTGCCCGTCGCAATCGATGGAGATCGTGATCTGGCAGCGATCCTTCGCCTCCATCAGCCCGGCCAGCACCGCGTTCTGGTGGCCGCGGTTGCGGCTTTGCCGGATGCCGATGAACGCTTCGTTCTGCCGCGCCAGATCGCTGACGATCGACCACGTCCGGTCACGGCTGCCGTCATCGACGAACATGATCCGGCTATCGGCCGCGATCAGCTTTTGCTCCTTCATGCGCGCCAGCTCTTCCAAAAACTGCGGCGCCGTGATCGGCAGCACTTCTTCTTCGTTATAGCAAGGAATGATCACATACAATGTGGGATCCATGTCAGCACCTCGTTTTTTTGGGGAGAAGCGGTCAGCTCGACCCCGGTCTTGGCGGTTCGGTACAAAGCAGCAAAAAAGGAAAGACGCTGCCCGTATGCGATATACGCCCATCTGTTTTATTATAGCAAACTTTTGGGCAAGATGCAAGCGATTTGTACCAAGGCGATCTGGCTCCACCGCACGATACGCGCAAACCGCGCGGCGCGTGCGCCGCGCGTTCTTGCTGTCCGGCCGCGTCGGGGACGAGCTGATGCTGCGGCGTGATGCCGGGCGGGCACGGCAAAAGGGCGCGTACGATAAAGGCGACCGTTTGTGCAGTTATCCTTGCAATTTCATCGGAACAAGTTACCATCGACAGACATGGGCACCCGCGCCTGTCGGCGCGTCTTTCCGGCATTTTTCGCCCTTTTCGGCTTAGCTGGCTGTCCGGTATGGCCAAAGGGCTTGCCGCCGTATGGACGGATCTCGGCCCGTCAAAGCCTTGCGTTCCCTTGCCTATCGATGGTATAATAGACATAACGAAAACCGGACAGCCGATGTTCATCCGATGATCAGGCCGAAGGCAAAAAACGACCGAAAGGCGGGCGCGAGATGAAGATAGAACTGGATCTTCCCTTTGGCGGTGCATACGATGTGATCGTCGTAGGGGCAGGTACGGCGGGCGTTTTTGCCGCCATCAGCGCGGCACGGCGGGGAGCCAAGACGCTGCTGGTAGAGAAAAACGCGCTCCCCGGCGGCACCATCACGGCGGCCGGTGTCGATCTTCCGGGGCTGTTCCATGCTTGGGGGAAGCAGATCATCGACGGCCCCTGCTACGAGGCGATCCGCCGGGCGGAGGCCATGGGCGGCGCCGTCATCCCGGAGATCGTGGAGCGGCCGCAGGCCCATTGGATGATGCAGATCCGGATAAACGCCTTCGCGTTCGTTTCCGTCTGCGAAGAAATGCTGGCGGAAAGCGGGGTGACGGTGCGGTATCACGCCACGCCGATCTGGGCGGCGTGCGGAAAAGACGGCGTGCAGCTGGGGATCGCCGGCAAAGGGGAACGGCTGTGCTTTTCGGCAGGCGTTCTGATCGATGCCACCGGCGATGCCGATCTGACGACCATGTGCGGCTTTGCCACCGAACGCAGCGAAACGCTGCAGCCGGCGACGCTGATACAGGATATCGCCGGGTATGACCCGGATAAGATCGATGCCGGGAAGGTCGCAGAGCTGTATGCGGCGGCGCTGGCGAACGGGACGCTGGCGGAGGGTGATCTGCAGTATAACGATCCGATGAAGGCCTTTCTGGACGGGCGCATCAGTATGCACATCGGCGGATATGATGCCTCGACGCTCGCCGGGAAAACGGCGTTGGAGTTTGCCGCGCGGGCCGTGCTCAAGCGGATACTTCTCTTTTTGCGCACCGTGCCCGGCGGCGAGGGGGTCTATGTACGTCATTTTGCGCCGGAGTGCGGCGTGCGGGAGACCAAGCGGATCGTTGGCGAGGGCCGGATGAGCGTGGAGCATTATTTGCGCGGGTATGTCTATCCGGATGCGGTCGCCTATTGCTTTTATCCGGTGGATCTTCACGAAAAGGTCGGTGTGTATCAGATCCATCTGCAGCCGGGGATCGTGCCGACGATCCCGTACACGGCGCTGATCCCGAAGGGCGCGGATCGGTTGCTGGCGGCCGGGCGCTGTGCCGCCGGGGACACGGAGGCGAACAGCGCCTATCGAGTGCAGGCGGCCTGCATGGCGATGGGACAGCCGGCCGGCGTGGCGGCAGCGATCGCGGCGAGGACGGGCGTTTCGGTCCGGCAGGTCCCGATCGATGCTCTCCGTCGGGAACTGAAGGCGATCGGTGCGATCGTGCCGCAATGACCGATCCGCATAGAATGCGGGCAGGAGCAACAGGGCAAAGCCGGAACGGCGAAAAAGCCAGAGCGATGAAAAGCCCGGCCGTGACCTTTCGGTCACGGCCGGGCTTTTTATCCGTGCTGTATCGCCGGGCGTGGATCAGACCAATTCGATGATCGCCATCTCGGCGGCATCGCCGCGGCGGGCACCCGTCTTGATGATGCGGGTGTAACCGCCGTTGCGGTCGGCATACTTCGGCGCGATCTCGTCGAACAGCTTCTTCGCGACGGCTTCCTTGGTCACGAACGCGAGCACCTGACGCTTATTGGCCAGCGTCGGCTCTTTGGCGATGGTGATCATCTTTTCCGTCATGGAACGCACGTCCTTCGCGCGGGTGACGGTCGTTTCGATCCTGCCGTTCTCAAGCAGGAAGGTGACCATCGCACGCAGCATCGCCATACGGGAGGCAGTCGGTCTGCCTAACTTTCTGGTACCGGGCATGGATATTCACTCCTTTATTTCTGGTCACCGGGACAGTTCCGGCGGGTGACCGGGATCATTCTTCTTCGTCCCGCAGGTGCAAGCCCAGGGACTCGAGCTTGTTGATGACTTCCTCGAGCGACTTGCGGCCGAGGTTGCGGACCTTCATCATATCGTCCTCGGACTTGCTGATGAGATCCTCCACCGTGTTGATGCCGGCGCGCTTCAGGCAGTTGAACGACCGCACCGAGAAGTCCAACTCCTCGATCGTCATGCTCAGTTTATCCGACGAGCCGCTCTCGACGACCGGCGGCTTGACGATCGTCGGACATTGGTCGCCGGACAGATCGACGAACATGGCCAGCAGATCCGTCAGCACCTTCGCGCCCATGGAAACGGCTTCCTTCGCCGTGATCACGCCGTTGGTCCAGACCTCCAGCGTCAGCTTGTCGTAGTCCGTGATCTGGCCGACGCGGGTGTTCTCGACGGTGTAGTTGACCTTGAGCACCGGAGAATAGATCGAGTCGACCGGGATGACGCCGATCGGCGGGTTCATCAGCTGCTTGTTGCGGTCCGCAGGCACATAGCCGCGGTCGCGGTCAAGCGTCAGCTCCATGAACAGACGGGCGTTCTCGCCAAGGGTGGCGATGTGCATCTCGGGGTCGAGGATCTCGACCTCGCTGTCGCACTTGATCGAGCCGGCCGTGACCTCGCCGGGTCCTTCCGCCTCGATATACGCGACCTTCGGCCCTTCGCCGTTGATCTTCGCGATCAGGCCCTTGATATTCAAAACGATCTCGGTCACGTCCTCTTTGACGCCCTCGATGGTAGAGAACTCGTGGAGGATGCCGTCGATCTTGATAGAGGTCACCGCCACGCCGGGCAGAGAGGACAGCAGGACACGACGCAGGCTGTTGCCGATGGTCATGCCGTAGCCGCGCTCCAGCGGTTCCACGACGAATTTGCCGTAGGTGCCGTTCGCTGCCAGATCCAGCGCTTCGATACGGGGCTTTTCGATCGTTATCATGCAAAAACCCTCCTTTGTGATCGGTCAGGCGGCAGGGGCACGCCCCTGCCGTGACTGACGGAGCGTGTAGACGTACGGGACCGCCTTACTTCGAGTACAACTCGACGATGAGCGTTTCCTCGATCGGCAGGTCGATGTCCTCTCTCTTGGCCAGAGCGACGACCTTCGCCTCGCACTTCTCACGATCCATATCCAACCACTGCGGAACGGGACGGGCGCTGTTCGCCTCGATGATGTTCTTCATCTTATCGAGGGAGCGGCTGCCCTCGCGCAGGGAAACGACCATGCCCGGCTTCACGAGGAAGGAGGGGATGTTCACCGTGCGCCCGTTGACGGCGAAGTGACGGTGGCTGACCAGCTGACGCGCCTCGGCGCGGGACGCGGCCAGACCCATGCGGTACACCACGTTGTCCAGACGGCTCTCGAGCAGCGTGAGCAGGTTCTCACCGGTCACGCCGTTCATGTTCTCCGCCATCTCGAAATAGTGGCGGAACTGCCCCTCGAGGACGCCGTAGTAACGCTTCGCGAACTGCTTGGTGCGCAGCTGCTTGCCGTACTCGGACATCTTCTTGTTGCGCGCCTGACCGTGCTGACCCGGCGCGTAGGAGCGGCGATCGAGGGCGCACTTGCCGGTATAGCAGCGCTCGCCCTTGAGGAAAAGTTTCTGCCCTTCACGGCGGCAAAGCTTGCACACCGCACCAGTATATCTTGCCATTAGCTCAAACCTCCTGTCTGATCAGACGCGTCTTCTCTTGGGAGGACGGCATCCGTTGTGGGGGACCGGCGTCACGTCCTTGATCATCGTGACATCCAGACCCGCGGCCTGCAGCGCACGGATCGCCGCTTCGCGGCCGGCGCCCGGGCCCTTGACGTACACTTCCACGGTCTTCAGACCATGCTCCATCGCAGCCTTGGCCGCCGTTTCGGCAGCGGTCTGCGCCGCGAACGGCGTGGACTTACGCGAGCCGCGGAAGCCCAGCTCGCCGGCGCTCGCCCAGGAGAGGGCATTGCCCTGCTGATCGGTGATCGTGACGATGGTGTTGTTGAACGTGGACTGGATATGCGCGGCGCCACGCTCGATGTTCTTGCGTTCTTTGCGGCGGCGGGTGGTCGCACCCTTGCGCGCAGTCGTTTTGGCAGCAGCCATGATCTATCCCTCCTGTGCTTATTTCTTCTTGTTGGCGATGGTCTTCTTCGGACCCTTGCGCGTGCGGGCGTTCGTCTTGGAACGCTGGCCGCGCACCGGCAGGCCCTTGCGATGACGCAGACCACGGTAGCTGCCGATCTCGATCAGGCGCTTGATGTCGAACGCCACCTTGCGGCGCAGGTCGCCTTCCACCATATACTGGTGGTCGATCAGCTCACGCAGCTTGGAAACTTCGTCCTCGGTCAGGTCGCGCACACGGGTATCCGGATCGATACCGGTAGCCGCCAGGATATCGTTCGCGGACTTACGGCCGATGCCGTAGATATACGTCAGGCCGATCTCCACCCGTTTGTCACGGGGCAGGTCGACGCCAGCAATACGTGCCATAGTAGTGATCCTTCCTTTCAGTCGCGGCGGATGCCGCCGTTGTTCGCGGCGGTCGCCGCGTTCGCTCAGTCGCGCGCCGGGGTCAGCCCTGACGCTGTTTGTGTCTGGGGTTCTCGCAAATGACCATCACGCGGCCGTGGCGCTTGATCACCTTGCACTTCTCGCAGATCTTTTTCACAGACGGTCTGACTTTCATCAGGATGCCCTCCTTCGTGCTTCACGCACAGTCGTTCGCTTCGCCCCGCCAACGCGGGATGCGTCATTTCGTTCGCCAAGTGATGCGGCCCTTCGTCAGATCGTAGGGGCTCATCTCCACGGTGACCTTGTCGCCGGGCAGGATGCGGATATAGTTCATCCGCAGCTTGCCGGAGATGTGCGCCAGGATCTTGTGACCGTTCGCCAGCTCTACCTGGAAGGTCGCGTTGGGCAGTGCCTCAACGACGATGCCTTCCAATTCGATCACGTCGTCTTTGGACATGGGTCGACCTCCGTTCTATCGCAGCTTGCCTTCCGGGTCGGTCATGATGACCGGCCCGTCCGGGGTGATCGCTACCGTATGCTCGAAGTGAGCGGACAGGCGGCCGTCTTTCGTGACCGTCGTCCAGCCGTCCCCGAGTATCTTCACCTCGTGGGTGCCGGCGTTGACCATCGGTTCGATCGCGATGGTCATGCCCGGGAGCAGCTTCGGGCCGCGTCCGGGAGTTCCGAAATTGGGTATGCTGGGATCTTCATGCAGATCCGTGCCTACTCCGTGGCCGACGAACTGCCGTACCACCGAGAAGCCACGCATCTCGACATACTTCTGGACCGCGGCGCCGATATCGCCGACGCGGCTGCCTGCCTGAGCGGCTTTGATGCCCTCATACAGGCTCTCGCGCGTCGCATCCATCAGGCGCTGTGCCTCTTCGGACACCTTGCCTGCGGCGAACGTGGCCGCATTGTCGCCGTTGAAGCCGTGGATGGCCGCACCGACGTCGATGCTGACGATGTCGCCTTCATGGATGACGCGGTCGCCCGGTATGCCGTGGATGACCGTTTCGTTGACCGAGATGCAGGCGCTGGCGGGAAACCCGCCGTAGCCGAGAAAGTTGGGCTTGGCTCCCTGACTTTCGATATACCGGCGGATCGCGTGGTCGATCTGCCCGGTGGTGACACCGGGCTCGACCATCTTACCGCCGAGCGCGAGCGCCCTTGCCGAGATCACACACGCTTCGCGCATGAGTTTGAGATCCCGGCTGCTTTTGATCGTGATCATGTTGCTCAGCCTTTCAGCAGCGCGAGGGTCTGCTCCGCCACGGCCGTGATGTCCTGCTGACCGTCGACGGTCAGCAGCTTCCCGGCTGCGGCATAGTATGCCCTCAGCGGCTCGGTCTGCTCATGATACACGCGCAGGCGTTCTTCTACGGTCTCTGGCCGGTCGTCCTTGCGCTGAACAAGGGTGGTGCCGCAGCGGTCGCACACGCCGTCATGCTGAGGCTTTTTCGTCTCGACATGATAGCTGTTGCCGCAACCGGGGCAGACACGGCGACCCGATACACGCCGGGCGATCACCTCGTCGGGGACATCGATGTCCACCACGCGGTCGATGATGATGCCCATGCGGTCAAGTGCCTCGGCCTGCGGGATGGTGCGGGGGAAGCCATCCAGAATGAAGCCGTTTTTGCAGTCGTCCTGCGCAAGACGGTCACGGACGATGCCGATGACCACCTCGTCGGGGACGAGCGCGCCGGATTCGATATAGGACTGGGCTTTCTTGCCCATCTCCGTGCCGCTTTTCAGCGCTTCACGGATCATATTGCCCGTGGAGATGGTGGGGATGTTCAGCCGATCGCAAAGGATCTCGGCCTGCGTCCCCTTGCCGGCGCCGGGGGCGCCGAGAAGGATCAGGTTCATCGATCTTCTCCTTTCGCGACCCACCGCCCCGGCCATCAGGCCGGAGCGGAGGGCGGATCATGTTCGTCAAAGGCTCAATCCAAGAAGCCCTTATAGTGACGCATCATCATCTGGCTCTCGATCTGCTGCACCGTTTCGAGCGCGACGCCGACCACGATCATGACCGACGTACCGCCGATGGACAGGCCGGAGAACGAGGGCGCCGCCTTGCCGAACAGGCTCGGGAAGAGCGCGATCACGCCAAGGAACAGCGCGCCGATGAACGTGACCTTGTTGAGCACGCGCTTGATATAGTCGGCCGTCGGCTTGCCGGGACGCTGTCCGGGCACCGCGCCGCCGTTCTTGCGCAGGTTGTTCGCCATCTCAACAGGGTTGTACTGGATGGTCACATAGAAATACGAGAAGCCGATGATCATCAGGAAGTACAGCACGATATACAGCCAGCTGGACTGGTCGAAGGCATTGAAGAAGCCGTGCCAGAAGCCGGTGGACGGTACCGTGATGAACGTAGCGATGATGCTGGGCAGCGAAAGGATCGACACGGCGAGGATGATCGGCATGACACCCGACATATTGACCTTGATCGGGATGTAGGTGTTCTGCCCACCATACATCTTGCGGCCGACGACCTTTTTCGCGTACTGGACGGGGATGCGGCGCTCGGCATCGCCCATGAAGACGATGAAGCCGATCATCGCAAGGAACAGCACGAGCACGAGGATCACGAGCAGGATGCTCGTGAAGCCGGACGCGTGGCCCTGCTGCAGCTCCTTGACGCCCATGTCATAGAAATGCGCCCACAGATACGTGGCGGCCACCGGGATACGGGACAGGATGCCCGCGAACAGCAGGATCGAGATACCGTTGCCGATGCCCTTATCGTTGATCTGCTCGCCGAGCCACATCATCAGCGCGGAGCCTGCGGTGAAGCAGAGCACGATGACGATGGCAGCGAACCAGGCGGCAAAGCCGCTCTTCGCCTCGGTCGACAGGGCCTGATAGCGGTTGCGCACCATGAAGTAGTACGCGATACCGAGCATCAGGCCGAGCGCGATCGTGGTGTAGCGGGTGATCTGCCCCAGACGCTTGCGGCCGGATTCGCCGTCCTTCGCCAGCCGCTCGAGCGCGGGGATCGCGACCGTCAGCAGCTGGATGATGATGCTGGCGTTGATATACGGCGTGATCGAAAGCGCGAAGATCGACGCGTTCGAGAAGCCGCCGCCGGACATCATCGTCAGGTAGCTCATGAACGAGTTCGCGTTCGACGCCACTGCTTCTTTGAGCGTGGCGACATCCACGAACGGCACGGTGACCGTCGAACCGATCCGGAAGATCAGGATGATGAACACCGTGAAGAGAAGCTTTTTGCGGAGATCTTCGATTTTCCAGGCGTTACGC
>JAJXDX010000328.1:0-1404 GCA_021640185.1 Oscillospiraceae bacterium
GTTCCACAGCAGCTGCCCGACCTGCCCCAACGAAAACGCCGCCTTGTCATAGCATCCGGCCGCGCGGCCGTTGTCCAGCCGCTTTTGCAGCGTGGCCGTCACGTTGAGCAGCAGCGCGCTGCTGTCCGTGCTGCCGATCATGTTGCCCACATAGTCGCGCAGCACATCGCGGCGCAGGTTGACCGTGCCGCTGTCCGCGTCGCAGCTGACGGGATCCGACCACAGGTACAGCGCCGTCCCGTTTTGCGTGAGCTGCTCGGCCAGCGCGGATAGGCCGCGTTTGCCGCCCAAGGCGGACGCCGGAGAATACGTCGTCGGCAGCGCCGTGATGCCGCCCTCGTTCCAGCCCTTCAGCGTGATCTCCGCCGCAGGCGTTCCGCCGTCGGCAAACGCCTGCGCGATCTCGCCCGCCTGCGCGAACGTCGTCATCTTGACCAAGGTGTCGAAGAACATCCCGCTCTTCTGCACGCCCATCACGACGTCCAAACTCAGCAGCGGCGCGTCCTGCGCGCCGCGCTCGGTCAGCACGCCGTCCGCGATCATCTGCCGCCGCCACGCGGCGGCCATATCGGAATAGTCGCACGCCGCACGGTCAAGCAGGAAATAGCGCACCTCGCGGTCGCCCGTTTCCTGCAGCGGCATCATGCGCGTGATCTCGCGCCCGTTGACCGTGACCGTTTCGGTATACAGATAGTGGAAGGTGAAATAGGCTCTGGCCAGCCGGGCGACCTGAAAGCTGCTGGGCACGATGCTGACCGATGCGTTCTCCGCCCCGGCCGTCACGCCCGCCAAAAAGCCGTCGGTATCCGACCGGATGCCGTACACCGGCAGCATGACGTTCGCTATCCCCTGCCGTCTGGCGTCGGTCAGCACCGTGTAGTCCTGCTGCGTCTGTCCGTACACCGGCAGGGTGTACACCCGCTGCTCCTTCTCCTCGCGCCCGTCGAACTCGACGAGCGCGCCGCTGCCGTCCGGCACGAGCAGATAGCCCGACCGGTCGATCCGTGCAGCGCCGAAATACGGCATGACCGCCACACTGACCAGCCGGCTGCCGCCCTCCTGCCGCACGCCGTCGGCCGGGATGCGCACGCACAGCCCGTCCTCGGCAAGCGAAAAGCAGACCTGAAGGGAGATGTCGTGCGCCGGGATCGCGACCGAAAGGGTCAGCGTCCCATCCGCGACGGCATAGTCGACGGCAAGTTCGCTGTTCTGCGTCCGGCCGTCATAGACCTGCAGCGTGCTGACGCTGCCGCTCTCGTCACACACGCCGATCTGCAAAAGCTGGGACAGCAGATGCGCCGCGGCCGTATTTTGCTCCGGAACGTCCGTGACGGTGTTCGACCAGACGTGGCCGCTGCGTTTGTCCGTCACATAGATGTCCGCACCCGCCGCGTCGTAGATCAG
>JAJXDX010000328.1:1414-2663 GCA_021640185.1 Oscillospiraceae bacterium
CACGGTGACCGGCTCGCGCTCCGGCGATACGGTCGGGTCGTTCTCTTCCTCGCCCCAGTTGCCCCAGCCGCCGTCGTCGGCCTCCTCCTGCGGATCGGCAAAGACGGTGCCGCTGCCTGCGGCCACCGCCGCGGCCAGCAGAAAGGCCGCCGCCGTGCGGTGGATCTTGCTCCGTTTTTTCATCCAATGACCTCCGATCGTGTCACGCTGCGTCAGATCTTCATCATCGATTCGCGCCACAGCTCGCCCAAGAAATACACCACCTGCGCGACCAAGGCGAAGATCAGCAGCAGCACCGCCCACAGCACGAGCAGCGCCACGGCGCTGATGAACAGCACGAGCACCGTTTTGGCGAAGGAATAGTCGTTTAGGCGCTGTACGGTCAGGATCAGCAGCACCGCCGTCCATGCGAACATCAGCAGGCACAGGCCGCGGTAAACGTCAGCCTCCTGCCCGGTGAACACGTGCGACAGCAGCCCCAGCACCGGCCGCAGCACGATCATTGGGAACAGCGCGTAGGCACTGCCGAGCAGCAGCTCCCCGAACGTCGCCTCCCCCACCACGACCGACGTCGTGGCGAACACGCACACGACCCACGACAGCAGCGGCAGGAACGCCGCCGCCAGCTCCAGCAGGATGTTCGCCTGCTCGGCCGACTTTGTGCCGAGGACGTAGTTGACATAAAAGATGTAGGTATAGTCGACGACCGCCAGCGCCAGCATCAGCACCGCCGCCCGCCACAGGGGCAGATGGCGGCGCTCCCGCTTGATCATATCCAGCGCGTCGCCCGGATGGAACAGCGTCACCAACCCCATCGTGATCAGATCAGGCATACCGCAGCCTCCTTTCGCAGACCGGTTCATCCGTGCGGCCGTGTCTGTCGTCCGTCACGGCCGGGATCGTCCAGATGATAATACCGCGCGACCGCCCGGTCGGCGCGCCGCCGCAGCTGCCGCACCAGCAGCACCGCCCCGACGGCCACGGCCACCACCGCCAGACACACCGGACCGAAATGGCGCTTGATGCGCTCGGCGCGCAGCTCGGTCTGCAACGTGCCGTAGCTTGCGCGGTCGTCCGCCGCGCGATAGGCCGCGGCGGCATCTTCCGTGCGCCCCAATTTGTACAGGCACGCGGCGATCCCCTTGTTGACCACGGCGTAGTTGGGATCTAGCGCACGCGCGTCCTCATACAGCCCGTATGCTTCCTCGTAACTGCCCTCGTCATAGGCGGCCTGCGCGCGGTACACCGC
>JAJXDX010000015.1 GCA_021640185.1 Oscillospiraceae bacterium
TCCTTGCCTGCGTGCTCGCCGTGCGGCTCATCTTTATTTTCACCGTCCACTACCCGATGCAGGACGTGGAGCCGGACAAGGCGAACCTGGCGCTGGAGTTCATCAAGCTCCTGCTGCCGGTGCTGACCTGGATCGGTGCGGTATATCTGATCTCCGCACAGTTCGGCGGAGAATCCACCCTGACGGAAAACTTCATCGCCGGAGCCTATGCGATGATCCCGTATGTCCTCATCGAGCTTTTGGCAGCCGGTCTTTCCCACGTGATGTGCTGGAACGAGCAAGGCGCTTTCGCGCTGATGGTCAACGGGGTCACACTGTGGTGCGTATGGCTGCTTTTGCGGGCCGTGCGCCGGCTCAATGACTATTCTTTCGTCCGAACGGTCGGGGTGGCGCTGATATCCGTGGCGGCGATGGTGCTGATCTGGTTCGCGGCGCTGTTCGCTTATTCGTTGGTGGTGTGCCTCATCCAGTTCGTGCAGGACATCATTTTGGAACTGCGTTTGATGCAGTAAGGCTTACCGTGCCGAAAGGAGAGAGCGTTTTGGCGATGAAGAAGAGTTTCCTGCGCTGTATCGGCGCGGCGGCCGCGGCGGTGCTGCTGCTTTTGCCTTTGGCTTCCTATGCCGGCGATACCGATGCCGCGCCGCAGGCGGCGGCGAGCTACGCCCCGTGGACACAGGCGACGGATGTACCGGTGACGGTGTGCCGCAGTGAGGGATATTCCCTGCTGCTGTGCGTCGACGAGCAGGTGCTGACCGTCACGGATGCCGCCGGTGAGGCGTTGTGGTACGGTACGGTCACGCCGCAGACCTATAGCCGACTTGCGCGCAGCTCCAAGACTTGGAAAAACTATATGCGGTCGCTTTTGACCGTGAACTATGCGGCAAAAAGCGATACCCGCGGCAATCAGATGAAAAGCTATTCCGCTGCCGACACGACCGAGGTCGAGGTCTTTTCCCGAGAAAACGGCGTGCGGTTCATGTTCCGTTTTACGGATATCTCCGTAAGCGTGGCCATGGAGATCACGCTCAGCGGCGATCGTCTGCGCGCCTATATCCCGGCCGAGGATATCCGCGAGGATGGCGAGTTCGTGATCAGATCTCTGGAGGTCATGCCGTTCTTCGGCGCAGTGGCGCAGGAGAGCGGAGCCGACGGCTATGTGGTGTATCCGGACGGCAGCGGTGCGATCAGCTATTTCGACCGAGCGGAGGATAAAAACGCGTTCACCCAGGCGGTGGCTCTGGACGTATATGATACCCGTGATCTGGAAAAGACGCTTGATAGCGAGAAGGATGCAACGGCGATGCTGCCGATCTTTGGGATCAAAAACGACAGCCGTGCCTTCCTGGCGGCGATCACGGCGGGGAGCGAGAATGCGACCATCCACGCAGATACGGCCATCGTCCGCTCGGCAGTGCCGCTGTATCACGGTCACTTCGAGCTGTTCTACCGCAACGAGTACCGTATCTATCTGTCCAGCGTCAGCGGGGCATCTGCCGACACGACGCAAGCCGATCCTTACGGGGTGAAACTCGATACGGCGCTGCAGGCGTCGGATCGGGAGGTGACCTATTTCCTGCTGCAGGACGACGAGGCCGATTACAGCGGCATGGCCAATGCCTACCGGGCTTACCTTCTGGAGGAAGGGCTGCTGAACATCAGTCCGGAGGTCGGGGAAAACAGCTTGTTCCTTACCTTGTTCATGGGGATCGAAAAAGAGGATGCCCTGCTTGATCCTTATGTGACCATGACCGATCTTCAGGCGGCGCAGGATATCTGCCGAAGCCTGAGACAGGACAGCGGGGCATCGCTGAACGTGCTCCTGCGCGGCTGGAGCAAGGGCGGCTACGGGGCATATCCCCAAAGCACTTCCCCGGCCCGCGCACTGGGCGGCACGAAGGGACTGGCAGCGCTCGGCCGTATGGCGAAGGAGGATCCGCTGCTGCGTGTTTTGCTGGAAACGGAGCTGCTGCAGACCGGTAAGGAGCGGAATATCGCCGTCAAGGGCACCTCTATGGCCATCACCGACGAACTGGAGACGCAGTTCTTGCTGTCGCCCCGCCGCGTCGAAGCACGGCTGGCCGAATTCCTTCGGGCGCAGGAGAAAACGGACGGCCTGAGCTTGGCGCTCTCCTCGATAGGGCAGCTGGTCTATCCGGATTATCACAGATCGCGCATGGCCACCCGCAGCGACACGGTAGAACTGTGGCGGGAACTCGTGGCGAACGAAAAGGTGACGGCGGTGCAGGGCGGTGCTCTTTATGTGCTGGGCTCGGCACAGCGGCTGTACGATATGCCGGCGGGCTGCTCCCTGCAGCAGATGACGGATCGTGCCATCCCGTGGTGTTACATGATCCTGTCGGGCTGCCTGCCGTATTCCACCAAGGCGGGCAACCGTACCGGCGACTTGACGGCGCTGAAGCTGCAATGGGTGGAGAGCGGGGCGACGCCCTGTTTCGAGCTGACGGCCGAAAGCCCGGCAAGGCTGCTGGATACGTCGTATAACGTCCTATATTCCAGCGGATTTTCCCAGTGGCGGGAACAGATCTTGGCCATCGTGCGGGAGATGGGGGAACGGCTGAGCGCCGTGCGCGGCAAGCAGATCGTCGGGCATCGCTTCGTCGGAGAGGAACAGGTGTGCGTGACCTATGAGAACGGCTGCCGGGTCGTGATCAATCATGGGGATACACCGTTCACCTTCGCCGGGCAGAACATCGCGGCGCGGGATTATGCGGTGATCGAATGAGAGGGGAGCGAGAGCGATGAAACGTCCGACCATTTCCATGCGCAAGCGGGACAGCCTGATCGGTCTGTTCTATATCACGCCGTTCCTCATCGGCATCTGCGTGTTTTTCCTCTTTCCCATCATTTCGTCGCTGCTGCTGAGCTTCGGCGATCTTGACCGGGAGCGGGTGGGCTTCCATATCGTGCTTCGGGGGATCCAAAACTACAAAGATGCCTTCGTCACGGACACCGAGTTCGTCCCCAAATTGCTGACGGTGATCAAGGATACGCTCATCCGGTCTCCGCTGGTGGTGCTGTTCTCGCTGATCCTGGCGGTCATGCTCAGCAAGGTGCGCCGCTGCAAGGGCTTCTTCCGCGTGGTCTTTTTGATGCCGTTCATCTTGGGCACCGGCGAGGTGATGACCCAGCTTCTGGCTCAGGGGGTGGATACCGGCATCATCTCGCTTGCCAACAACCGCTTCATCCCGCGGGAATGGCTCGTCTATATCGGGGCGGAGTTCGTGGAGGTGCTGGATATGCTGTTCACCTCCATCATCCGGATCTTGTGGCAGAGCAGCGTACAGATCATCCTTTTCCTGTCCGCCATTTTGGGCATATCCCCTTCGCTGTATGAGTCGGCGCAGATCGACGGGGCGAACGCGTACGAGATGTTTTGGAAGATCACACTGCCGATGGTGTCCCCGGTGTTGCTGCTGAACATGATCTACACGATCATCAGCTCGTTTACCGAAAGCACGAACGGCATACTGCTGTATATCTCCGACAAAACGCTCAAGTACGCGGAGCACGGCTATGCCTCGGCATTGGGCTGGATATATTTCGCCTTTGTGCTGCTGCTGATCGGCGCGGTCGCTCTGCTGATCGGCGGATATATGAAGAGGAACCAAGGCTACGGAGGAAAATGATGGGATGAAGGGAAAAAGCGAAAAAAAGCCGGGCGCGGTCATCCTGCGCAAGAGCGTGAGGACGGTGCCGCGGGTGCTGCTGTATGCCGTGATGCTGGGTCTGGCTTTCATCTTTCTGTATCCGTTTTTGTATATGATCGTGACCTCGTTGATGAGTAACGACGACTTGAACAATTCCCTCGTGCGATGGATCCCGCGGAAGCTGTGTTGGCAGAACTACGCGATGGCCGCTTCCATGATCGACTACTGGAAAAACCTCAAAAACTCGGTCATCGTCACGGTCGTTTCCACGTTGGGACAGATGATCTCCTGCTCCATGGCAGCCTATTCCTTGTCAAGGTTCCGGTATTTCGGCAAGCGGCTGATCGTTTTCGTGATGATCTTGGCCATTTTGGTGCCGACGCAGACCATCATCGTGCCGCAGTATCTGCTGTATGCCGATATGGGGTGGCTGAACACCTATCTGCCGCTCACGGTGCCGGCTTTCTTCGGCTTCGGGCTGAAGGGCGCGCTGTTCATCTACATCTTCCGTCAGTTTTTCCAAGGGCAACCGCGGGAGCTGGAAGAAGCGGCCCGCGTGGACGGCTGCGGCTTCATCCGGACGTTCACGCATATCGTCGTGCCGGTGGCTCGCTCGGTGTATGTCGTGGTGCTGATCTTGGCGCTCGTGTGGCATTGGAGCGACTATTTCGAGCCGAGCATGTATATCAACCGCAGCGATATGGCGTTGGTCTCCATGCGGCTGCAGGTGGTCTCCGATCTGCTGCGTCTGCCGTTGGATGTGCTCGAATCCACTTACGGGGTGACCGATACCAACACCATCAATAACGCGGTGTTGATGGCCGGCACGTTCATGGTGGTGCTGCCGATCTTGGCGGTGTATGCGGTCTTGCAAAGGCAGTTCATCCAAGGTATCGAACGCTCCGGTCTGACGGGCGAATAACGAATGAGGATACGAAAGGATATGAGGGTGTATTTTGATGAGAACGATCAATAAAGGCGTATATCCGGCGATGCTGACCCCGTTCGATCGGGCCGGACACGTGGACGTGGGCGGCCTGCGTGCGTTGGTCCGGTGGTATGCGGAAAAGGGCTGCCAAGGCGTGTTCGCCGCCTGCCTGTCCAGCGAGATCTTTTCCGGGATGTCTTTGGCGGACCGGTGCCTGATCGCCCGCGAGACGGTGCTGGCTGCCCCGGAGACGATGGACGTGGTGGTGTCGGGACATATCCGCCAGCCGAACCCCCACGGGCTGGAGGAACTGAAGGCCATCGTATCGGAGAGCGGCACGAAAACGCTCGTGCTGATCGCGAGCTGTCTGGCCGATGAGGATGAAGACGAGGATGTGGTGCGCCGCAATCTGTATGCGGTCATGGAGGCGATCCCCGATGTGGATCTGGGCATCTATGAGTGCCCGGCACCGTATCATCGGTCGCTGTCGACCGCGTTCATCCGGGAGTGCGCGGAGAGCGGACGGTTCGTGTTCATGAAAGACACGTGCTGCGACGCTGCCACGCTGCGGGAGCGGGCGCAGGCCGTCCGGGACACGCGGCTGCGGCTGTTCAACGCGAACTCGCCCACGCTGCTGAGCTCCGTGCAGGCCGGCGCCGCAGGCCTGTGCGGTGTGATGGCGAATTTCCATCCGGAGCTGTATGTGCGTCTGCTGGAGCTGGCCGAAACGGATCTGCAAAAGGCAGAGGAGCTGCAGCAGGAGCTGGGGATCCTTTCCAACATCTATTATGAGCAGTACCCCAGCAGTGCCAAGGCGTATCTGCGCATGGAAGGGCTGACCTTCGCTTCTTACGGTACTAGGAACTGCCCGGACGGCAATTTGACCGATACGGATCGCATCGATCTGCAAAACCGGTTCGCGGTGACCCAGCGCCTGCAGGAAAAGTGGCTTTGAACGGGAGGGATAAGCTATGCGCATCGCCGTCGGCGCCATGCTGTGCGAGGGCAACAGCCTGACGCCTGTACTGACCAGATCCTCGGACTTCGACTATGCCGAGGGGGAAGCCATGCTGTCTAAGGTGGCGGTGACGGAGCTGCTGCGGGAGCGGGGGTGTGAGGTGATCCCCACGGTCTATGCTCATGCCCTGCCCGGCGGTCCCGTGGCAAAGGCGGACTTTTTGCGGCTGGAGGAGGCACTGCTGTCCCGCCTTCCGCCGGCCGGACTGGACGGCGTGTGGCTGTATCTGCACGGGGCGATGTGCGTGGAGCAGCTGGGCTCGGCCGAGGAGCATCTGCTGCGCGCCGTCCGCCGAAAGATCGGCGACGGTGTGCCGATATCCGTGGCCATGGATCTGCACGCGGATAACAGCGATGCCGTCCCGCTGCTGTGCAACTGCATCACCGGCTACCGTACCGCGCCGCACCGCGACCGCGAGGAAACGGAGCGCAGGGCCATGCGCCTGCTGTTCACCTGCGTCGAGCGGGGGATCTTGCCGCGCCCCCAGCTGGCACGTGCCAACGTCATCATCTGCGGCGACGCGGTGCAGACCGACATTGAGCCGATGAAAAGCATCATGGCGGAGGCGGCGAAGATGGAGCATCTGCCCGGTATGCTGAGCGTGCAGGTGTTCAACGGTCAGCCGTGGATCGACGAGCCGTACACCGGGCCGAACTTCGTCGTGACCCATGCGTGGGATACGGCTTTGGCCAAGCACTGTGCAGAGCGGCTGGCCAAGCGGTTCTATGCGGTGCGGCATGACTTTAGGTTCCTGACCGAGGCCGCGGAACCGGAGGAGGCCGTCCGGCGGGCGATGGATGCCGGGGAGCGCCCCGTGTTCATCTCCGATACCGGCGATAACACGACCGCCGGTGCCGCCGGGGACGATGCGTATATGCTCCGCCTTTTGCAGCGGATGGGAGCGAAGGACGTGCTGCTGGCGGGGATCACGGATGCCGCCGCCTGCGACGCCTGCTATCGGGCGCAGATCGGCGATACGCTTACCCTGACCGTGGGCGCAGCCTGTCGCCCGGCTCTGTCTCGATGGCGCTGACCGGGCGGCTCATCCATCGGGGAGATATCCTTTCCTACCAGCACAGCAATGCCGGCCCCAGTGCTACGCTGGCGTGCGACGGCATCACGGTGGTCATCACGCAAAACCGCGCCGCGCTGTGCCGCCCGGATATCTTCCGTTCCATCGGCCTTGACCCGACCGCGTTCTCTATCGTGGTGGTCAAGCTGGGATATCTGTTCCCGGAGCTGGCGCAGCAGGCCGGCCGGTCGATCCTGGCGTTCACGCCCGGCGCATCTACCGAACGGCTGGAGGATATGCACCTCAAGCGGATCCGTCGCCCGATGTATCCGCTGGATGATGATTTTATGTGACCGAAAGGAAAGTGATCAACGATGGCCTATTTCAACAAAGCAGAGACCGATCGACGCTTGGAGGGCGTGCGGAGGATCTTGGCGGAAAAGCGGCTCGATGCCGCGCTCGTGTATTTCGACGAGCTCAACGTGGCAAACGGCTGGTATCTTACCGGCTGGTGCGGTCAGTTCGAAAAGGGCGCGGTGCTCGTGCCGATCCACGGCGAGCCGATCTTGCTCGGCGGCCCGGAATCCGAGCCGTTCGCCAAGATGGATTCCGCCATCACCAAGGTGCGTTGTTTCCCGGTGTTCATGGTGCCGGATGAAGAATACCCCAACGCCACCATCATCGATTTCCGGCAGCTCGACGAAGAACTGCGCGCCGAGGGCACGGTGCTGCGCCGCATCGGCATCGTGGGGACGACCACCATCCCGCATCAGGTGTATGTGGATGTGTCGGCCGGCTTCGCGGGCGCGGAGCTGATCGATATCACCGAGGAATACGAGACCATGCGCGCCTACAAATCCCCGTGGGAGGCAGAACAGGCCGCGGCCTCGGTGCTGCTGTGCGACAAAGCGTACGATGCCATGGCAGCTGCCATCCGCCCCGGTGCATATGAATTCGCGGTGGCTGCGGCGGGGGAGGCCGTTTGCCGCGAAAACGGAGCCAACAGCTTCGCTTACAGCACGATCGTCGGCTCCGGTGCCCGGGCCAAGGCCGTCGTGCCTACCGCCACGAACAAACGCATGGAGGATGGAGAGCTGGTGATGATCGGCATCGCGCCCCGCATCAACGGTTATGCGGGCACGTTCGGCGATACGCTCCCGGTCAACGGCACGTTCACCCAGCGGCAGAAGGATCTGCTCAACCATATGCGGGAAACGTTCCGCCTGACCTACGATATGCTCAAGCCGGGCATGACCGGTCGCGAGATCGACAGGCCCGGCCGTCTGTATTACGAAAAGCACGGCCTTGCGCCGTATATCGTTTGTCCCTTCGCCCATTCCATGGGGCTGATGGAAGCCGAGGCCCCCTTCTTCGGGCCGAACGGAGATCTTCCGCTGGCACCGGGCATGATCGTGAACGTGGACGTGAGCTTCTTCGGCCACCCGGAGCTGCACGGCGGCCGCATCGAGACCGGTTTCGTCATCACGCAGACCGGTTGCGAGCCGCTGTCGCGAAAACTGTTCGACTACTTTATGAAGGATCTGTGAGGAGGAGCGGGACGATGAAAGAGATCGGCTATACGCATTACCTGTTCGTGGACGGGGATCTGCCCGGCAACGGCGACGATCCTTCCTTGCCCGGCCACGAGGCGCTGATGGTGACGAACCCCGGAAAGCAGGACGCGCACATCACGGCGAACCTGTATTTCGAGGACAGGGATCCGGTCATGGGACTGCATCTGACCGTGCCGGCGCAGCGGGTGGTGTGCCTGCGTATGAATCTGCCTTTCGGGGAGGAGCGGTATGCCGTTCCTTTCGGGCAGTATTCGTTGGAGCTTCAGAGCGACATCAAGGTGTGCGCCAGCTTCGGCCGCCTGGACCGTCGGCACGATCTGGGCTATTATGTGACCGGCTACTGCGCGGTGTGAGCCATGCAACGTTTCATTTCGTATGCCGAACTGAAGCCGGATAAGGTCGAGGACTATATCCGGCTCCATGCGGATCCATGGCCGGAGCTGATGGCGCTGATCGATGCCTGCCACATCCATCACTATTCCATCTCGCTCCGCGGGACGGCGGTATTCACTTACTACGAATACACCGGGACGGACTACGCGGCGGATATGCAGCGGATGGAGAACAGCTCCGTGATGCAGCGCTGGTGGAAATATTCCAAGCCCTGCTTCCTGCATCACGCAGAAGGATGGTATTACGAGGATCTGGACGAGGTTTTTTACGCACCCTGACGCGATCGAGGATAAGGAGGACCGAACATGGGGATGATGGCCTACCAAATGCGCTTCGGCACCCCGGAAAAGCAGGTACCGACCGCTTATTCGCCCCCGCCGCAGATCGAAGTATGCTGCGGGCTGCCGGCAGGTGCGCCGCCCATCCGGGCGGAGCACCTGCCCCGAGGGATGCGGCTGTGCCTCCCTCTTCGGCCAAAGACGAAGATCTACGGTCTGGGGCTGCAGCTGAAGAGCTTTGAGCACAGCGGCACAAAGAAGCTGCTGCGCGTCAATGCCGACCCGGTGGCCGATACCGGCGATTCCCATGCGCCTGTCCCTTTTTTCGTGACGACGGAGGGATGGGGCCTGTTCGTCGACACGGCGCGCAGCATGACGGTATATGCCGGCTACGAGGCGGATCGGGACGCCGCCTGCGGACAGGACGGCAAAAACACCGTGGCCCTGTCTACCGATGCGCTGTATGCGCGCCGCGAGGTGACGAGGGGCAGGACCGTTCTGCTGGATATCCCTGCGGCCGCCGGTGTGGACGTATACTTTTTTACGGGGGACACCGTCACCGAGATCGTTACGGCGTATAATGCCTTTTCCGGTCTTGGCTGTATGCCGCCGCTGTGGGGGCTGGGCAACCTGTACCGCTGCTGTGCGAAATTCGGCGCACAGCAGATCCTACAGGCGGCCGGGACGCTGCGGGAGGAGCGGATCCCCTGTGATGTGCTGGGGCTTGAGCCGGGCTGGCAGACGCACAGTTACGCCTGTTCTTTCGTATGGGATCAGGCATCGTTCCCGGATCCTCGGGGCTTGCTGACAGAGCTGTCTGCCATGGGCTTCCATGCCGATCTGTGGGAGCACGCCTTCGTGCATGAAAGCTCGCCGCTGTTCGCGCCGCTGCGGCCGTACAGCGGCGATGTGCGGGTGTGGAACGGTCTGGTGCCGGATCTGTCTTTGCCCGAGGCGCAGGGGATCTTCGCCCGATATCATGAGGATCTGGCTGCGCAGGGCGTGGCCGGCTTCAAGCTGGATGAATGTGACGGCAGCGATTATACCGGGTCTTGGTCGTTCCCGGACTGCACGGTGTTCCCCTCCGGTCTGGACGGGGAGCAGATGCACGCGCTGTTCGGGGCCCTTTACTGCCAAACGGTGCAGCGGGCATTGGGAGAACGCCGGACGTTCTCCCAATGCCGGCAGATGGGGGCGCTGGCCTCCGCCTATCCCTTCGTGCTGTACAGTGACCTGTATGATCATAAGGAATTCATCCGCGGTATCGCGAACGCGGGGCTATCCGGTCTGCTGTGGTCACCGGAGGTGCGCCATGCGACAGATGCGCAGGATCTGATCCGGCGGCTGCAAACGGTGGTGTTCAGTGCGCGGTCGATCGTCAACGGCTGGTATCTCGATCACTTCCCTTGGGAGGAACTGGGATGCACGGATGCGGTGCGTGAGCTGTTGGATCTGCGGATGTCTCTGATCCCGTACCTGTACACGGCCTTTTATGACTATGCGACCACCGGGAAGCCGCCGATCCGGCCGCTCGTGGCCGACTATACCGACGACCCGGAGACCTACGAGGCGGATGACTGCTATCTGTTGGGGGACGCTCTTCTGGTGGCGCCGATCGTCAGCGGGCAAAAGGGGCGGCAGGTGTATCTTCCCGCCGGCGAATGGTACGACTTTTTTACCGGCGAGCGTGTGCAGAGCGGCCATCACACGGTCGAAACGGACGGCATCCCTGTTTATGTGCGGGGCGGTACGCTGTTCCCGTTCGCCCGGCCGGAGCCGTTCATTCGGCCGGATACCTGTTTTTCGCTCACCCTGCGCCGCTATGGCGACCGGAGCCATGCGATCTGCCGCCTGATCGAAGATGACGGCCTGACGCAGGGCACCGCTTATACCGTGCTGCGATTCACAGAAAAAGAATGGCCCCAAAGTTTTCGCTACCGTGTGCAGGGCGTGGAGTGATGCTCCGCACGGATAAAGATCGGCCTCCGGCATCGCCGGAGGCCGATCTTTCATGGCTGTGCTCTCATGCGCATTTGATAATGCTTCGGTGCCTCGTGATATCGCTGCTTGAAGGCTTTGCTGAAGGCGTACAGCGAGGAATAGCCCAGTGTTTCGGCGATCTCGGTGACGGACAGCCGCCCTTCGCCGAGCAGCAGCCTTGCTGCCTCGCCGCGCCGCGCATTATAGTAGTCATGGAGCGTTTCGCCGGTGTGCTGACGGAAAACGGTGGACAGATAGCCGTAGCTGTAGCCGGTGCTTTCGCACAGCTCCGTCAGGCTCCTCATGGTGTAGATGTGCGTGTCGATCTGATCCATCAGCCGATAGCAAAGCACCTCGGCGTTCGTCGCATTGCCGGGGTAGCTGCTTTTGGGTGTGTTTTGCAGATCCCGAAGAAGACGGATGCAGATCTGCCGGAACATGGCGTTGAGCAACTCTGCGGAATAGAGATCCGGCCCGTTCAATTCAGCGATGGCCTGTGCCACCAGCTGCCGCACCGCTCCGTCCCGGAAAACGCGGATCTCCGGGGCGTGGCGCTCCTCGGCGATGCGGGAAAAGGCGCGCCCATACGGTTCCTCTTTGGGACGGAACGCCCAAAAATCGTATTTGAGCGGCCTGTCCTCATCGGATACGATCTTATGGATGTCTCCCGGCAGAGAGAGGTAGATATCTCCGGCGCTCACGGCCGTGGGGATGCCGTTGGTGGATACCTGTCCCGCACCGTCGGTGACCACCGTCAGCTCAAACAGGTCGGTGTGGATGTGTGCCTCCACCACGGTCGTGCCAGTGCAATAGAGCCGCCCCATCTGCAGCAGATACAGCTCGTCATATTACTTAGGGTCGCTGATGAATACGTTATCAAGATGATAATTGCCAAACACGGGCGCATCGCCTCCCCGTGCGATCATAGCATAGCAGACATCATCTGTCAACCGAAATATGAAATATGAACATCATAAAAACGCCAAATAGACATAAAATCTGAAACAATGATATGTTTTTGGCGAAAGGATAACATTTACTTTGCCGTGGGAGATCCCTATAATGGGATCAAGGCGGCAGACCGCCTATCCATGAAAAAAGGAGAGTTATCGTATGGGAAAGCAGACTGTCATCGCTGTCATCGGCTGCGGAAGAATCGCACAGAACGCCCATTTTCCGGCATTTGCCCGGATGGAGGAGATCCGTGTCAAGTACGCCTGTGACCTCATCCGGGAGAAGGCCGAGGAGATGCAGAGCCGGTACGCCTTCGTCGAAAACGTCATCACGGACTACCGTGTCGCGTTGGCCGATCCGGAGGTGGAGGCCGTGTTCGTGCTGACGCCGAACTATGCCCACTACACCGTGACGATGGATGCCCTGAAGGCCGGCAAGCACGTGTTCTGCGAAAAGCCGATCACGGTCAGCTATGCGCTGTCCAAGGAGATGGCGGAAGAAGCGAAGCGGCAGGGACGGATCCTGAACATCGGCGTTTGCAACCGGTTCAACCGATCCGTCGAGATGCTGGAGCAGCTCGTCCGCGAGGGGCGTTTCGGCAAGATCTATCATGTGTATTGCTCCTTCCGCTCCGCGCGCAGCATCCCTGGTCTGGGCGGCGATTTCACCACGAAGGCACAGTCGGGCGGCGGTGTGCTGATCGACTGGGGCGTCCATTTCCTCGATCTTATCCTGTACATCCTTGGCGGTGCGACCGTCAAAAGCCTGACCTGTGACGCATATCGCGAGATGGCGAAGGACATGAAAGCCTACAAGTACACCTCCATGTGGGCGGAGGACACGGCCGACACGGAAAACGGCACGAACGATGTGGAGGACTTCATCAGTGGCCATATCCGCACGGATAAGGCCAGCATCTCGTTCAACGGTGCTTGGGCGCAGAACATTTTCCGTGATGAGATGTTCATCGACTTTTTGGGGGACAAGTGCGGTGCACGTCTGACCTATGGCGGAAAATTCGAGTTGTATGACGGGGCGACGCTGGAGACCGTTGCTCCGGAATATGACATCCCGGATATGTACCTGTGCGAGGACCGGGCATTCGTGTCCTCCGTCGTGACAGGGGAGAAGGACCGTGCGTATATCGATCGGGTGCTGGAGACGGCCAAGCTGCTCGATGCACTGTACGTATCGGCCGAGCGTAAGGAAGAGGTGACGCTTTCGTGAAGACCATCGGGTTCGTCGATCTTTATATCGGCGAATGGCACGCCGATAATTACCCGGCATGGATCGGCGCGGCGAACGAAAAGCTGGGCACCGACTACCGTGTCGGCTACGTATGGGCCGAGCAGGACGTTTCTCCGGTGACGGGCGAGACCACCGACGCGTGGTGCCGGCGGATGGATGCGCAGCGCTGTGATACCTTGGCCGAACTGTGTGAAAAAAGCGATGTGATCATGATCTTGGCGCCATCCGATCCGGAAAAACATCTTGCCTATGCCGAGGCCGTTCTGCCCTACGGGAAGCGCACCTATATCGACAAGACGTTCGCTCCGGATCTTGCCACGGCCAAGCAGATCTTTCGGATCGCCAAGGCGCACGGCACCCCGTTCTTCAGCACGTCGGCGCTCCGCTTTGCCGATGAGCTGGAACGCTTTCGCGGCGCCGACGATCTGTCTGTCACCGCCGGCGGGACGGACTTTGAGGAATATCTGATCCATCCTGTGGAGATGTTGGTGAAATTGCTTGCCGATCCGGCAAAGCAGGCGACGGTCGAGGTGTGCGGCGAAAAACGCGTATGCCGCATCATCACCCGGCAGGGCAAGACCGCCGCGATCACGTTTTCTCCCGCGCTCGGGTATACCGTCAGCGGCACCGATGCGGCCGGGGAACGTATCTGCGCCGAGGTGACCTCGGACTACTTCGCCCACCTGCTGACAGAGATCCTTCGCTTTTACGAGAGCGGAGAGCTGCCGTTCGATCCCGACCAGACCCTTGAGGTCATGCGTCTGCGCACGATGTTGCTGCGCGCGCAAAAAACGCCCGGCGCGTGGGTGACCGACAGCGGGGAGGAGCCGGCATGAAGATCGGTGTGATCGGCGACTGCTTCAAGCTGCCCCTTGCGGACAGCATCCGGCTGGCCGGGAAAATGGGCTTCGACGGCATCCAGATCTATGCCACCACGGGCGAGTTCAGCCCGGCGGTGCTGACCTCCGCCCGCAAGGCGGAGATCCGGGCGTTGCTGCAGGAGGAGCGGCTGGCGATCAGCGCCCTGTGCGGAGACATGGGCGGATACGGCTTCCAGATCGCCGGCGATAACCCGGAACGCATCGAAAAAACGGAACGCATCATCGATCTGGCCGCGGAGTTCGGCGTGCCGGTCGTCACCACCCACATCGGTGTGATCCCGGCGGATAAGGCACATCCCCGCTATGCGGTCATGCTTGATGCCATGCGACGGTGCGGCGCATATGCCGCCGCGCGCGGCGTCACTCTCGCCATCGAGACAGGCCCGGAAAAGGCGAGCGTCCTGCGGGCGTTCATCGAGGATACGGATGGCGGTGTCGGTGTCAATTTGGATCCGGCGAACTTTGTGATGGTGACCGGGCAGGATCCCGTGGAGGCTGTGGAACTGCTGGGCGGATATATCGTCCATACCCATGCCAAGGACGGCGTGATGCTCCGGCAGACCGATCCGCAGATCATTTATGACTGCTTCGCGCGGGGCGGTATCGAGGCGCTGAACGTGGCGGACTATTTTCTGGAAACGCCGCTGGGCGAGGGACACGTCGACTTTTCGCACTATCTCGAGGCGCTGCGGCGGGTCGGCTACGACGGCTATCTGACCATCGAGCGGGAAACGGGCGACCGCCCTGCAGAGGATATCCGCAAGGCCCTCGATGTGCTCAAATCCCTTGTGTGATCCGGGCTTGCTGCGGCAGACATCGCGGCCTTGATCGTTTGAACGGATAAGCAG
>JAJXDX010000329.1 GCA_021640185.1 Oscillospiraceae bacterium
CCGATCCTTCGGCCTGCGAGGGCAAAAACGTGCTGATCACGCTGCAAAATGCGGCCGGTGCGCAGACCGTGAGCGTGCCGGACGGCACGTATGACTTTTCCGGTTTCTTCCTCGTGCTGCAGGATGGGGCGTCCGTCACCGCAAAGCTGACGAGCGGGGAGAACACCGCCGCGGTCACGATGCGCTACGGCGAGGAGCGCGGCCGCCGCGCGATCGAGCATTTTGCCGTGACGGGCGGCAGCGTGACCGTGGAGCTGACGGCAACGTTTGGCGGTGCAACGTTCGCCAGTCCCGTGCTGTGCGACGACCTGCGGCTGCGGCCGTGCGGTGAGAACCGGCTGAAGAACGCCGGGTTCGAGGACACGGACGGCGGCGCCGTACCGGACTATTCGCCGAACGAGTGGAACGTGACGGCGGGGTGGTACATCTCTTCCGATCCTTCGGCCTGCGAGGGCAAAAACGTGCTGATCACGCTGCAAAATGCGGCTGGTGCGCAGACGGTGAGCGTGCCGGACGGCACGTATGACTTTTCCGGCTTCTTCCTCGTGCTGCAGGATGGGGCGTCCGTCACCGCGAAGCTGACGAGCGGGGAGAACACCGCCGCGGTCACGATGCGCTACGGCGAGGAACGCGGCCGCCGCACGATCGAGCGCTTCACCGTGACGGGCGGCAGCGTGACCGTGACGCTGACGGCGACGTTTGACGGCGCGACGTTCGCCAGCCCCGTGCTGTGCGACGACCTGCGGCTGGAGCTGAACGATCCGGCGCCGGCCGCGCAGGTCAAGCTGACCTATGCGGCCAACGACGGCACGTCGACCGTGTGGGAGCAGACGGTGGACAGCGGCACGGGCGTGACCGTTTCGGCCAACCCCTTCACGTACAAAAAGCACACCTTCACCGGCTGGAACACGGCCGCCGACGGCTCCGGCACGGCGTATGCCGCCGGGGACACGCTGACGGTGACGGACGACATGACGCTGTATGCCCAGTGGACGGATACCGTGGCGCCCGCGCCGGCCACCGTGGCCTTTACGCCGGATACCGATCCGCAGGGGCAGGACACTTACGATGACAGCGAACTCAACTGGTACGCCGACGAGATCGTGCGCAACGGCAACGACGTGCTGGACGGCTCGCGCGTGTTCGACTTCGATGAGTCCCCCACCGCAGGCGATTGGCAGAAGGTCGAAAACAACTTCGTCCGTCGGGACACCGACGACGGCTATGCCGCGGCGCTGATGTTCAAGATCGGTCATCCTCTGGCCCGGCGCGACTACGATATCGTTTATAAGGATCTGCAATACCCGATCAAGGGCGGCACGCTCAGCTATTATCTGTGGCTGCGCAACGGTCTGGCCATGAACCATAACGTGTTCGCGACCGGGGCGATCGTGTACGATGCAAAGGGTAATGCGTATAACTTGGGCACGTCCGACGTGCTGCCGTGGAGCGGCGATCAGCGCTATCTCACCGCGCCGGACGACCCCGGCGTGGCGGCGATGGCGGGCTGGTACCACTATGAGGCTGCGATGCCGAAGGACGTGGAGATCGTGCGGATCGGCATCATGCTCAGCAAGACCGATCCCGCCTCGAAGGCCGTGATCGGCCCCAGCTTCACCGATGCCGAAGGCATTTACGGCGAGGCGGGCGCGACGTTCTGGCCCGGCGAGGACTGGACGCCCGTTGACGAGATCAGCGTGAAGAACACCACCGTCGTGCGCGACGGCATCACCGTCGACGACGAAACGCTGTGGACGTCCGACGATGCCGAGGTCAACCCTTTGGGCGAATATCTCGAGCCGTGGTGCATGATCGACGACAAGGCGATCGAGATCGACGCCGCCTTCGGCGGCATGGCGGGCGATACCGTGACGGTGGAGCGCCGCTTCGATAAGGGCATCAAGGGCGGCACGCTGCGTTTTGCGCTGTATAACTGCACGAACTCCTATCTGGACGGGCAGGCGCGCTACACCGTGTCCGTCACCGGCTACGATGCCGACGGCAAGGCCGTGGAGCTCGGCGACTGCACGCCGTACCGGTACGGGCTCAGCTATCTGCCCTTCTCCGGCCTGCCGCACGTGATGTATGTGTTCAACGGTTATAATTATTGCTCCGTTGATCTGCCGAAGGATACCGTGCTTTCGCGCATCGCGCTGACGATCCGCGAAACGACCGGCGCACAGGTCGCAAGCGCGCTGTTTTTGCTGGATGACGTGCAATACCGCGGCGCATCGTTCGTCGATCTGCCGGGTGGGACGGTCGATCCCGGCGATCCCGACACGCCCGACGACCCGAAAACGCCGGATACGCCCGACGCGCCGAAGACCGGCTATCCCATGGCGGCGGTCGCTGCGGCGGCCGCGGCCGTGCCTGCCGCCGCTTTGGCCGTCCGTTTGACCCGGAAAGGAAAGAAAGACTATGCGGAGAACCGATGAACGCCGCCTGCGCCCGATCGCTGTGCTGTGCGCGCTGCTGTCGTGCCTGTGCCTGTTTGCCGGCCTTGCCGGGTGCGGCGGCAAAACGCCGGCCGACAGCTCGGCCGTGAGCGGGCCGGGCAGCACGCCCGATGCCTCCTCCTCCGACATCGGCGGGGATCCCACCGTGCCGACCGGCAGCGATGAGCCGGCCGGCAC
>JAJXDX010000016.1:0-3017 GCA_021640185.1 Oscillospiraceae bacterium
TCCGGCAGATCCGCAGCGGACAGGCCGTTATGCGCCAAAATGATCGTCAGCGACCGGCGGCGGCTGACGCCCTTGAGCCGCTCGTTGACCTGCCGGTCGAAACGCAGTCCGTGCGCCCGGCACAGGGCGTCCCACGCCTCGAAATGAAAGCGCGCGGTGTCGGTCAGCACGCCGTCGAGATCGAACAGCAGCGCCTGCGGGATCATCGGCTCACCTCCGCATACGGGGCCGAGAACGTCGGCTGCGCCGGGGTCAGCTGCCCGGCCGCGCCGCACAGCTCCACGGCGACGGGGGCGGTCAGCCCCTCGGCGGTCAGGCGGCAGCCGGAGCGCGACAGGTCGGCCGTGATCCGCGCCCCGCGCAGACAGAACGAAAAACGCAGCCCATCCCAAACGCGCGGCAGATGCGGCGCGCAGACGATGCCGCTATCGCCGACGGTCAGACCGCCAAAGCCGAACACGGTCATCTGCCACGTGCCGCCGAAGTTGGCGAAATGCAGCCCGCTGACGGTGTTGAGCTTGCTGTCCGCGATGTCCAGATACGCACAGCGGCAGAAGTAGTCATAGGCCTGCTCCTCCATGCCCAGCCGCGCCGCCAACCAGCCGTAGGGCGCGTAGCTCAGCGAGCTGTCGTGCGCGGTGCGCGGCTCGTAATACCGATAGGCGTTCTCCTTTTCCTCCACGGAAAAAAGCTCCGGCAGCAGGCACATCAGCGTCACGGTGTCGGACTGCTTCGTCACCTGATAGAGCGGCAGCGCCTCGTAGGGGAGGGTGGAGTCGATGATGCGCTTGGCCGTCGGCTTGGCGCGGGAGAGATCGAGCGGCCGGCGCAGCCGGTAGGTGCTGTCCTCCCATACCAGCTGCCGCTCCTCGTCATACGGGATCCACAGCCGGTCGGCGACGGCGGAGAACCCGGCGATCTCTTCCTCGGTCAGCCCGATCTTTTCGCACAGGGCGGCATACCTCTGCGGCGCGGTGCCGCGCAGAACGCCCAGCAGCCGCGCGGCGGTGCGCAGGTTTTCGCGCGCCATGGCGTTGGTGTAGGCGTTGTCGTCCACGATCACGTCGTACTCGTTCGGGCCGCGCACGGCCAGAATGTGCCGCCGCCCGTCCTGCGGATCGTCGTCGCTGCGGCTGACCCAAAAGCGCGCCGTTTCCGCCAAGATCTCCGCGCCGAAGTCGCGCAGGAAGGCCTCGTCCCCGCTCATGGACAGGTACTGCCGGATCGCATAGGCGATGTCCGCCACGATGTGGATCGCATAATACGCGCCGCAGCCGATCGGCGTTTGCTCGATGCCGTTCGTGCTGACCTGCCACGGGTACATCGCGCCGGAGAACCAGTTGTTTTTCGCGTGGCGGCGCGCGGCATCCAGCGTGTGATAGCGGAAACGCAGCAGCCGCGCCGCCGCAGCGGGATCGGTAAAGGTGAAGAACGGCAGCTGGAAGATCTCGTTATCCCAAAACACGCAGCCCTCGTACATCTCGCCGGTCAGGCCGCGTGCGCCGATGCTCACGCGATCGGAACGTAACGGACAGGCGCACATCAGCTCGAACAGGCCGTAGCGCAGCGCGGTATCGTCGTGCCGCGCTCGCTCCGGCGCATCCGGCGCGACGGTCACGGCCACGTCCGCCATGCGCCACCGGTCGGCCCATGCCGCGCGGTGCGCTGTGCGTACGGCAGAAAATACGTCCGTCTGTACGGCGAACGCTGCGGCTGCCGCCGCAGGATCCGGTGTGTCCTTCGTCGTCCACAGGCCGGTCAGCTTTTCCACGGTCAGGGTCTGCCCCGGCAGCAGCCGAACGGAAAAGCGTGTCCCGCACGCCTTGTCCTCCCGCACCGGCGTGCCGGGCACGGGCGCACCGTCCACGACCGCGCGCACCTGCTGCGCCGTGGCGACGGCCGTACCGTCCGGATCGTCCAGCACGGCGGACAGTGTCCCGTCGCCCACCGTGCGCCGCACGATGTGATCGCGGCCGGGCTGGATCGGCAGCGGCTCGCAGCTGAGCTGATTAAGATCGCGCACATCGCTGTCGAGCATGGCGCACAGGCTGATCTCCACCGCCGCGTCCTCGGCCGTCAGTTCGACCTGCTGAGCCAGCCGGTGCTCCTCCACAAGGTCGGCAAAACGGACAAGGCGCACGGCCAGCCGTCCGCCGCCCGCCGCGGCATAGTCGTAGCGGCGGGCGTATTCGCCCGTCAGCAGCGACAGCGTCTGCTCCCGCGCCGAAGCTTTCGCGACCCCGTCCACCGTTTCACCGTCCGCCGTCAGGCGCAGACGCAGGATGTTGATCAGATTACACAGTGTGCGGGTCTTGCCCTCCCAGGCGTCGGCATCGCCGCGCCCAAAAACATTAGCGGCGTAGATGCCGCCGTTGCCGACCGGAACGGCGGCATCCTCCTCAAAAAAGCCGCGCACGCCGAAATAACCGTTGCCGACGGTGAACAGCGCATCCCGCCCCTGCCGGCGCTCCGGATCGAAGCCGCACACGGTCAGCGTGTCCGCCGTGTAGCGCATCGGGAGCGCATCTTGTGTGTTCTGCATAGTCATCCTTCCTTTCGCTTTGCCTTTTTGCTCATCATAACATGATCGTCCTCGGTGGTAAAGGCAACTTCTTTGCGGTGTTTTTCTCTTTTCTTTACGCGCTAACGCTCCGTGCCGAACCGCCTCGGCATCGGTTTTGCTTGCCTATGGCCCGCGCACCGCCCTAACGGCCTGCGCCGCACTGCCCCGGCAGCGATATATGTAACTTGCCCTCTTGCCCACGGCTCGCGCACCACCCTAACGGCCTGCGCCGCACTGCCCCGGCAACGGTATGTAACGTGTTCTCTTGCCCGTGGCCCGCGCACCGCCCCGGCGGCCTGCGCCGCACTTCCCCGGCGTAAAAAAACGCTGCCGATCGGATGACCGGCAGCGCTTTGCGGAAAGGGGATTCGTCAGTTCTTCTTGCGGCGGGTCACGAACACCGCGCCTGCGGCACCGGCCACGGCCGCCATCGCCGCGATCGGCAGAGCGACAC
>JAJXDX010000016.1:3027-10709 GCA_021640185.1 Oscillospiraceae bacterium
GAGCGACACCGGTCACCGGTGCGTCGGTCTTGCCGTCGTCCGGCTGGTCGGGATCTTTCTTGCCGTCATCGGGCTGCTCGGGGTCTTTTTTGCCGTCATCGGGCTGCTCGGGATCTTTTTTGCCGTCGTCCGGCTGCTCCGGCTCGACATAGGTCGGATCGAGCGTCTTGTCATACGCGCCGATCTGATACGCGGCCGGATCGAGATAGATGTTGTTGTGGTCGCCGTTCTTCGTCGTGCCCTGCACGCAGAAGCGCACCGCGGCGCCCTTCTTCAGTGCAAGGTTCAGATCCGGCATCGTCGTGAACTGCTCGTCGATGTTCAGCTCCAGCGGGCGGCCGTTCTCCGGCCACACGGTCACGCCGTCCACCTCGATCCACACCTTGATGGGATCGGACTTGGCCTGCCCGTCCCAGATGCCGATGCGGTCGGTCACCTCGCCGCCGGTCAGCAGCCACGTAGCTTCCGCCGGCGCGACGAAGGTCAGCGCAGCGACGGGGTTCTTGGTGTCGGCATAATAGCCGGAATTGAGCGCGTGCACATACTTGCCCTCAAGGAAGTTGGCAGTCTGGATGGTCGTGGACGGATAGTTGCCGCCGTCGCTGACCTGATAGCCGCCCCAGCTCATGATCTGGGCGGCGATGGACGTTTCGAAGCGCAGCGCCGTGCCCTCCTCGATGCTGCCCGTGATGCCGTCGACGCGGTATTGCAGCTTCCACGGGATATCGTAGGCATAGGAGGAGAAATCGAACGCCTTGTCCTTGTCCGCGCCGTCGCCGCACTCGGTCACGGCGTTTTTGATCACGTCGACGCTGTCGATCCCTTCGCCCAGCACCGTCAGACGCACGGCCGCCTCGTTCGAGGTGTTCTTGCCGTCGCTCGCCGTGAAGGTGAAGGTATCGATACCGGTATAGCCCTCGGCCGGCGTGTAGGTCACGGTGTCGTTCTCCGGCACGGCCGTACCGTGCGCGGGCTGCTTGACCAGCGTATAGGTCAGCGCCGTGCCGTTATCGTCCTTCGCTTTCAGCGTGATGACGGCAGCGGTATCTTTTTTGACCTTGACGGATGCGTTCTGCGCCACAGGCGCGACATTTTTATCCACCGTGATCTCGGCCGTGATCTCCACGTTGTCCGTACCGTCGGCAACGGTGGCCACGAAGGTGTCCTTGCCGGTGTAGCCGTCCGCCGGGACATAGGTGAACGCGCCGTCCGCCGCCAAGGTCAGCGTACCGTGCGCGGGCTGCGTCCCCACCGACGCGGTCAGCGCATCACCGTCCGCATCGCCGAGCTCCAGCGAGGCGGAGAGCGTTTCGCCCTCCAGCACGGAGAAGACGGTCCTTCCCGCCGTGGGCTTTTGGTTTTGCACGATCGTGACGTTCACCGTGCCGGTCGCGGAGGCGCCGGCAGCATCGGTCACGGTGTAGGTGAAGGTGTCGGTCTGCCCGGCCGTCCCGGCCGCGGCAGTGTAGGTGAAGCGGCCGTCGCTCTCGATCGCGGCGCTGCCGTGCGCCGGCGCGTCCGCAAGGACGTAGGTCAGCGTGTCGCCCGCGTCCGCGTCATTGCCCGGCAGCGTGCCGGACGCGGACTTCCCGGCCGAGCAGGTGATGGCCAGATCACCGGCCGTCGGGGCGTTGTTGTCTGTGTTCGTGACCGTCGGGAAGAGGCGCACGGCCATCAGCCAGTTCTCGAGGCCGCTCGTGCCCCGGAAATCGACGATGAAGCGGATGCGTTCGCCCTGCTTCAGCTCGACATCCGTCAGCGTCGGGAAGTCGACGGAACCGTTGTCCTTCGTGATGTAGGCATAGTCCGCATCGGCCGGCCACAGCTTCGTTTTGCCGGAAGGGACATAGGTGTCCATGTCCGCATCCTTGGCCATCCTGTGGATCGCAAAGCCGTACCTGACCGTGCTGTCCGGCGAAACGTACTGCCCGTCGTTATATTCCTCGCCGCCGGGGAAGTATTTGGGGTGCATCGGCCGGAAGGTGTCTGCGCCCTCGGCCGGGGCGAGCGTGTACTTGCCGTCCTTCGGCACGATGTAGGTGAAGCAGACCGCCGGGAAATTGCTCGGGTCGCCCAGCAGATACGGCATCCCGCACTGGATCTGCGCCTGCCCGTCGTTGCCGTTGTTCCAGTCCACACCGAAGATGAAGTTCTGGATCGAGTTGCCGCCCCACGTGTCCGTTTTCATCTGCTTGAAGGGATAGAACCCGTCCCACTCGGGGTTCGCATCGTAATACTGGATGCGCCACGGGAAGTCGCCGAACAGGTCGTCCTGCGAAGTCTCGTTATTGCCCGTCCAGCCGTGGTTTTTGTCCTCGAAATACTCGCGCATATAGTCCGCCATCCCAAGCGGACTGCTCGGATCCGGTTTTTCGGTCAGTGCGCCGGGCGTCAGCGCCGCGAACGCACCGGTGGCGATCAGCACCGCGGCAGTACCCACGGCAACGATCTTTTTGCGGATAGAAAACATCGGTCTTTCCCTCCTCGTTTTTTTCGGGAACACCGTTCCCGGAAGGTCTGATGCGCCGTCTGCGGCACGCAGAACGGCGGCATCTGCCATGGTCTTATTATACCGCGGCAGGACGTTCCGGCGAAATAGTCGATTTCTTTGCTTTTATATAAGAATTTTTATCTTTCCCGCCGCCGGCCGATCGGCCGCCGGTCAGCCGCCGATCAGCGGCTCGCGCAGGTCGTCGAGCGCGCGCACGCGGGCAAGGATATCCTGCACGCTGACGCTGGCGGACGCCACCTCGGCATAGTAGGCGGCCAAACGGCGATCCATCTGCCGCACATGCCAGCCGGTGTGGTCGACCGGAAGGATGACCCGCTCCTCGGCCGTGATGTCCCGCACACGGTCGGTCACGGCGGTCAGGTACGGGACGCATACGCCGTCGCGCGACAAAAACGGGAAGGCGGCGATGCCGCTTTGGCGCAAAGCAGCCGCGGGATCCGCCTGCAGCCGCTCCAGCGTGCCGCGCAGCGGCACGACCGTGCCGTTGGCCTCCACCCAGTCCTCGTCCTCGATGCCGTACATGAAGGTACGGCTGGCTTCGGCAGAGGAGAGGGTCAGCAGCAGCCGCGCGGCCTCGTCACGCGGCGTGCGGCGGCTGACGAACGTTTCGTACATCCCCAGACGGCTGTACGCTTTCAGGTACCCGCCGTCCGCGAACGGCGGATCGATCCGCTTGAAGCGGGCGCGCGGCACGCGGCGACCGAACGCCTCGATCGGTGCGGACGGCCCGATGTAGACGAACACGTTGTGCTGCAGCAGTTCCTCCAGCCGCTCGGCGCTGTGCTCCTCAAAGATCGGATAGGCGCAAAACGGCTCCAGCCGGTCGAAAAACGACAGCACCTGTGTCAGCTGCGGCGAATAGATCCGGTGGAACGTGGCGCCGCCGTCGCGGTAAACGGGCATCAGCCCGCAAAAATGCTCCACGGTGGCAAAGCCGCTGTTCTCGATGCCGAACACGATCGGCACCAATTCGCCGCTGCCGGACAGCCGCCCGTCCTGCATCAGTTCGGTCAGCTGCTCCAGCGCCCGGCAGAACCGCTCCGGCGTGTCCATCGCCGGGTCGCCCAGCAGGGAGGCGTACTCCTCGCGGATGTACACGCCCTCCGAGGCGATAAGCGCGCCGCCGTCCGCCTGATACCCGCCGGGCAGCGAGCGCAGGTGTCCGTCCGCGTCCGCGTAGGCGGCGCGGATCTTCTCCGGGATGCTGTCGAACAGCTCGGCGGACAGTTCGTCGATCGCCCACACGCTGCCGGAGCCCAAGATCTTCTCGCGCAGCAGGGAGCGGGCGGGCACGGTCAGCAGATCCGGCAGCTGATCGGCCGCCAGCAGGCGGGCGATCAGCCGCTCGGTGTCCTCGCTTACCGTGCGGATGTCGATCTGCGGCAGGTCGCTTACGGTGCGCAGCACCGCCTCAGCGGCGCGGCCGCCGAGGCCCGCGCTGTCGTCCGCCGGGCGGTCGTCCGCGATCAGCCACGTCCGGCTCTCCTTTGCCGGGGAAGGCTCGGCCGCGGGGCTGCTGCCGCAGCCCCCGGCCGGCAGCAGCGCAAGGATCAGCGCCGCGCACGCCACGGCAAAACGGCGCAGGGCAGCGGGTCTGCTCATCGTTCCTTCTCCTTTCCTGCGGACAGCGGCGCGGCAGGCTCGTCCTCCCGCTCCTGCGGCTGCCGGTACATGGCGGGGATGCGCACGGTGCACAGCGTGCCGCCCTCCACGGGCGCCACGGTCACCCCGTAGGCCGGGCCGAACAGCAGCCGCAGCCGCTCGTCGACGTTATACAGGCCGTAGCCGCGCGTCTTTTTGCGCAAGGCGCCGTCCACGGCCTGCGGGTCGATCGGCTGCCCGGTGTTGAACACCGTGAACACCAGCCCGTCGCCCTCCCGCCGCGCGCACAGCCGGATCAGGTGCGCACCGTCCCTGTCCGGCGCGCGGTCGACGCCGTGCTTGACGGCGTTCTCCAGCAGCGGCTGGAGCATCAGGTTGATCGTGACCAGATCGTCCAGCCCCGGCTCGATCTGCTGCTCGAAAACGAAGCGGTCGTCGTGCAGCTCCCGCTGCAGATCCATGTACGCGGCTGCGTTCTTCAGCTCGTCCGCCACGGTGCTGGTGTTGCGCCCGCGGTTCAAACACGTGCGGTAATACTCGGACAGCCGCGTGATGATATAGGACGAATGCTCATCCCCGCGCATGATGGCATACCAGTTGAGGTTGTCCAGACAGTTGTACAAAAAGTGCGGGTCGATCTGCGCCTGCAGGGCCTTGAACTCGGAATCCCGCTGCGCCAATTTGCTCTCGTACACGTCATAGACCAGCACCTCCAATTCGGACACCATCTGCTCGAAGGCGCGGCCCAGCTGGCCGATCTCGTCATCCTGCGCGTCGGCAGGCTCGATCAGCCAGTTGCCCTTGGACACCTTTTTCATCTGCCGGATCAAAAATTCGATCCGGCTGGCGAAGTTCGCGGACAGCAGATAGGCCAGCACCCCGATCAGCAGCGCGCCGACCGTCGCGGCGGTCACGGTCAGGATCACGATGTGGCGGATGCTCCGCTGCACCGCCGCATACGACCCGATCACATACACCGTCCACGAAAGCGACGGCAGCGTCCGCGCCGAAAACAGGTAGGCCGCGCCGTTGTAGGTGACCAGCTCGCTTTGCGCGTGCTCGAGGAAGGAGAGCGGCATCATCCCCGTGGTCATCACGTCGCGCACCATCGCGATCACCACGCCGTGGGCGGCGTCCGCCACCACGACGCCGTGGTCGCCGCTGTCGCCGAGGAACGCCTCGTCGAAGAACCCCTGCTTGTCGAACGTGACCACCACGCGGGCGACCTGCCGATCCGCGTACAGATCCGGCACGGCATACACGGCCAGCAGCTCGTCCTCGGTCGAGAACCAAAAGCTGCCTGCGTCATCCCCGCCGTTCGCGCTCTGCGCCCGGTCCGCCAGTTCTTCCAATGTGCGGTCGTTATAGCGCAGGCCGAGGTCGCCGGACAGCAGCAGATCCAGCCGCCGCACACTGGCGGAGGCCAGCCGCAGCCGGGTCAGCCGTTCGCCGGCGTACAGGCGCAATTCGCCGATCTGGACGCGCCCGTTTTGCAGCGCGGTCAGCTGCAGCAGCAATTCGTCGTCGAAAACGACGGCGTCGATGGCCTCGCTGCAGCGGCGCTGCACCGCGCCGATCTGCGCGGCGGCGCGGTCGGCACGGTCGTCGATCCGGCTGCGCATCTGCCCGTGCAGCGAGTTGCGCGCGATCTGGCACGCCACCGTGCCCAGCACCACGATCGGCACCACCGACACGGCAAGGAAGCTGATAAACAGCTTCGTGCGCAGCTTGGCGCGCCGGAACGCCCGGTAGGCCCGGCGGATCATTCCCCGTCCTCCCGGAACTTCGCCGGTGTTTTGCCGGTGTAATTTTTGAACAGCAGACAGAAATAGGACGAGTTGAGATACCCCACCATCTCGGACACCGTCACGATCTTGATGTCGGTGGTGCGCAGCAGCTCCTTGGCCTTCTCCAGCCGGAACATCGTCAGGTATTTGATGAAATTGCGTCCCGTTTCCTTTTTGAAATAAAAGCTGAGATAGCTCGGCGACAGCTGCACGCGGTCGGCGATCTGCTCCAGACTGATATCGTGCATATACTCCTGCTCCACGAAGCCCAGCACGCGGCGGATGATGCTCTGCCCGCCGTCCTCGTCGGCGATCGCCTCGTCCAAAATGTCCACCATGACCTCGCGCAGTTCATCGGCGTTCGGGCAGCGGAACACCCGCTCCGCATATGCGGAAACGCGCCCGGCGGGCAATTGCGGATCGTGCTGCGTGCAGCAATGGATCAGGTTGCTGCACAGGTGCTTGACATACAGCGGGGAGAGAGCGCCGCACGCCGCCAGATCGTCGAAGAACTGCCGCGTTTCGGCGATGGCGCGCGCCTTATCGCCGCGGCGGATGCAGCCCTCGATGCTGTTGCTGCGCTCGGTCAGATCCGGCGCGGGCGCGCCCGGCTGCGTTTTGCTCCCGGCGCTGAGCACCCGGCTGTCCGGGGAGAAAAAGCGCATCTCCAGCGCCGCGTCCGCACGGGCATACGCGTCGGTCAGCTGCTGCGGCGTGTTCACCGGGCCGCCCAGCACCACCGTCGCGTCGATGCCGCGCTCCTCACGCACGCGATGGCAAAATTCCTGCGCGCGCTCGCGCAGAACGGCGCTGCCCGGCATGATCGCGGCGGCTTGGAACTCGTTTAGGCTGACGCAAAGCTCCGGGTGCAGCACCTGCTCCACCAGTTGCGCCGCCGGATGCTCCGCATCCGCGAACAGCGGAGCGGACAGCTCGATCAGCAGCAGCTCGCCGTCCACCGTCAGTTCGTCCTCCGGCGCGCGGCCGAGCAAGAGCAGCTGCGTCAGCTGCTCCTCCCGCCGCTCGCGCCGGCCGCGGCGGCAGTCCGCCAGCACCTCTTCCATCAGCGTGCGGAACTCCTCCACCTTCATCGGCTTCAGCAGATAATGCCGCACGCCGTACTGCATGGCCTGCCGCGCGTACTCGAACTCGCGGTACGCGCTGTAGATGATGAAGGTCAGCTCCGGCCGGATCTGCTGTGCCTGCCGGATCAGCTCGATCCCGTTCTCGCCCGGCATCCGGATGTCCGTGAACAGGATGTCCGGCTCCCGCTCGCGCAGAAGCGTCAGCGCCTGCGCCGCCGACGAGGCCAAGATCGGCTCGATCGGCAGCTTGAACTGCCGGAGCAGATACGCCACCCCTTCGCGGTCGATCCGCTCGTCGTCTACGATCAGCATCCCGATCATCGCCCGTTCCTCCTTCATGCCTCTGCCGCTGTCCTCACGCTCTATCATAGCAGGATATGTCGATGTTTTCCACCCATTTTTCAACGCGATGTGTAAAATTTTCTGTTTTTTCGTCCGATCTTCGCCGTCCGATAAAAAGCGAAACGCGCCGGCCCGGACGCAGACGGTGCTGCGCCGGGTCGGCGGAGTTCTCGCAGGTGCGGTTTACCGCCCCTTGAGGGTATCGTCAAGGTTTTTCTGCCAGATCGGGCGCATCTCTTCCATCAGGGCGCTGAAGTCGCCGTTTTTGCGCATATAGTTGCCGAATGCCTGACAGAAGCTGTCCTCCATCCCGTAGCCGTACAGCCAGGAGATACGGCTCTCGATGCTCTCCAT
>JAJXDX010000016.1:10719-14668 GCA_021640185.1 Oscillospiraceae bacterium
GCTTTTTGTAGTAGTTGTACTGGAACTCGCCGAAGGCGATGCCGCCGATCGGGTTCTTCGCGCCGGTCGCGACGCCGAAGCCATCGCTCGTGCAGTGGCCGACGAAGCTCTTGTCGTTCTTCCGGTATTTCGGGAAAGGAGCGATCGCCCAGTTCTTCATGCCCTTGGCCAGCAGCTTGTCGGCATCGCCCACCACGCCGTAGTACATCGCGACGTTGCCGTTGGCGAACTCCTCCCAGATGCTCCAGCGCACGGGGGTGAAGATCTTGTCCTTGTTCACGCCGTCGTAGTAGAACAGCAGCGAGCTGCGCCAGTTCTCGTCATCGATGTTCAGCGTGGCCTTGCCGCCGCCGTTCTTCACGATGTCCGTCCCGCGCGCGAGCGGGAAGATGAACTCCGTCTCCGTGCCGAAGCCGTACACATCGGGCTTGCCGTCTTTGTTCTTATCCACGGTCAGCGTGCGCGCCATGGTCTTGAGGGTGTCCCACGTCCACTCGTTGCGTTTCCACAGCTCGTAAGGCATATCCTTTGCGGCGATGCCGGCGTTTTTGAGCATCGTGGTGTTATAGAACACCACGCCGGGGGAGCGCTTGCCGATGATCGCGTACTTTTTGCCTTCCCACACCGTGACGTTGTCCATGATGTAGGTATCCAGCATCTCGCACGGCTGGATGTAGCTGTCCAGCGGCATCAGCGTCTTTTTGATCGCGCGCTTGGGGAAATCGAACACGCCGGTGGGCACATAGTCCGGCGAGGATTCGGAGCGGATCAGCTGCATCAGCTTGATGTCGCGCGTGCCCCATTCGCCGGTGATGATCTTGACCGTGGTGCCGGGGTATTCCTTTTTGAACTCCTCCACCATCTTCTGGAACCCGCTGTCGCCGGAGGTGTCCCACGGCATGAACACGCGCACCTCGCCCTTGACGCCGCTGCGCTTGTCGAACAGCTTTTTCGTCCCGGCGGGCGTATCGTTCGCCTTCGTCGTGCCGACGGAACTGTTCGTCTTATCACCGCTGTTGTTGCTGCCGCCGGTCGCCTTCGTGCCGCCGGACACCGGCGAGGTCTGCTCGCCGCTCGTGTCCCCGCCGGTCTGCATCGGGTCGCCGCTCACGTCCGTCGCGCCGTCCGGCGCGGACGTGTCGTCCGACACGCCGTCCGACGGCGCGGCCGACGAGCCCGGCACGGAGCTTTGCTGCGGGTCTTTCCCGCAGCCGGCGAACGGGATCGCCAGCAGCAGGCACAGCAGCAGCGCCGCCATACGGATAACGTTCTTTTTCATGTGCTCTCCTCCTCTTTGGATAGGATCTCGTACCTTTATTATACGGGCCGCCGCCCCGGGCGGCCATCCCGCATTTTTTCGACCGCATAATGATTTTTTACGTTTTTGCGCTTTTGCGCCGCCTGCATCGGACGTCAGCCGACGATGCCGGTGCGCTCGATGCCCTCGGTGAAATACCGCTGCGCGATCACGAACAGGATCAGCATCGGCAGGATCGCCAGCAGCGCGCCCGCCTGCACCTGCACCTGCACCATCAGCTGGTCGCTGCCGCTCTGCGTCGCCAGACGCTCCAGCGTCGAGCGCAGCGAGGCCAGCGCCGTGGCGACGGTCTGCCGCGTTTCGCTGAACACGGCGGGGACGTAGTAGTCGTTCCAGTGCCACACCACGGAAAAGATGAACACCGTGATCATGGACGCGCGGGCGTTCGGCAGCATGACGCGGAAGTACGTGCCGAAGCCGCCGCAGCCGTCGATCAGCGCCGCCTCCTCCAGTTCCGACGGCATCCCGCGGTAGAACTGACGGAAGATGAAGATGAACAGACCGGAGCGAAAGCCCATCCCGAACAGCGCCTGCAGCCAAAACGGCCAGGGTGAATCGATCAGCTTGAACGTGCCGCTTGCCCCGAACAGCTCCAGCAGCTGCGACAGGCCGGGGATGCGGAAAAAGCGGAACAGCATATACAGCGGCGACAGATACGTCTGCACCGGCACGATGATCGTGAGCACCACCAAGGCGAACAGCACCCGCCGCAGCGGGAAGGAGAACCGGGCGAACCCGTAGCCCACCAGCCCGCACACGAAGGTCTGCAGCGCGGCGGACAGCAGGCTGATCTGTGCCGTATAGCCGAGCAGTGCGGGATAATCCATGGTGTCGATCAGCAGGCGGATGTTATCGAGCGTCCACGTCTGCGTCAGCCAGACGATGGAGGGGTCCTCCATATCCGCCCGGCCGCGAAACGCCGTGACCGCCATGAACAGGATCGGATAGATCAGCGTGAACTGGATACCGATCAGCAGCACGGCGCGGGCGACGCGCCAGCCCGCCCGGCCGAGTTTTCCGGCCAGGATCTTGGAGCGCAGCTCGAGCGCTGCGGCATCGCGATGGGTCATCGTCGCACCTCCTCACTTCTCGATATAGAACACGCGGCGGGATATGCCCCACGCCACCAGCCCCGTCACCGCCAGCACCAGCAGGCAGTAGGCCACGGCCAGCGTCGTGGCGGAGGAACTGTACATATTGCTGAAATAGTTTTGGATCTTCTGCATCACGGGGTTTTGATAATAGGTGAACGAATCGATGATGGAATACACGGCGTTGAGCAAGATGTACGGCGTGACGAGGGGGAAGGTCACCTTCCAGAACTTCTGCCACGCATTCGCGCCCTCCACGCTGCACACCTCGTACAGCTGGCCGGGCACGGACTTGATCCCGCCAAGGAACAGCAGGATCTGCACGCCGCATTTCCACAGCAGGTCGAGGATATTGGACACCGCGCCGGTCAGCGTACCGACGAGCGAGGGATCGAGCCCCAGCCGCAGCATGGACATCTCCAGCGCCGCGGACTGAAAGATCGTGACGTCGCTGGTCTGCGTCATGGACGAGGCGAACAGATCCTCGCGGAACACCGCCAGCAGCACGCCGGACGACACGATGATCGGCAGGGCGAAGATCGCGCGCGACAGCGTGCGCCCGCGGAACTCCTGACTGAGGATGATCGCCAAAAACAGCGAGAACGCCAAGATCAGCGCCGATTCGCCCACCGTCCGCAAAATGGACGTGAGCATCATGCGCACGTTATCGGGATCGCGCATCAGCACGTCCTGCAGGATCTCCGTGCCGACGAACTGACTGCTGACGCCGCCCGGCTCGACGGTGACGTCGTTGAACAGATAGGTCATGGACTGCCCCATCGGGACAAGGAAGAATACCGTCACGCCGATCAGCCACGGCAAGATGAACAGCAGCCCCAGCAGCGCGCGCCGCCGTTTCATGGACATGGGGGAGGAGCGCAGAGATCTTTTCATCGGGCATTCCCTCCTTTGGCCGGATCCTGTGCGGGAGCGTCGGCGAACGCAAAGCCGCGGGCGGGCACGCTGACGCCGCCGCTCTCGCGCACGGTGCTGCCGTAGTTGATGTATACCGTGCTGCCGTTTTGGAAATCGACGCGGCGCAGCCCGTCGTCGATCACGGTGTAGGCCCGGATCGCGGAGCCGCCGGTGCGTTCCCGCACAGCGGCAAGCGTTTTGGCCGCCGCACAGATCTCGCCCTCCCATGCGGAGAACGTGGAGGAATACAGCCCGTTCTCCGCCGTGCGGGCCACGGCATCGTACCCGGCCCAGATCACGTCATAGCACAGCGCACTGTTCGAGCCGATGGCATCGAGCAGCATGATCTGCGGATCGCCCGCATAGTTGACCGCCGGGACGGAATAGCTGCGCAGCCCGTCGAGCACCAGCTGCAAAAACGGCACGGCGGCATCGCGGATGTGGTCGCCGCTGTCGGTGGCGGGCAGCGAAAGCAGCCGGTCGGCATACGGCAGGGCATAAGCGTTCGGCGCCTCGAGCAGCAGCGCGCTGCTGCCCGCCAATTTGCCGAGCAGTGCGGCAAAGCGTGCCTCGGTCTGCCCGATCGGGTCGCTCCCGCCGCCGAAGTTGCTGTACAGATCCTGCG
>JAJXDX010000017.1:0-11034 GCA_021640185.1 Oscillospiraceae bacterium
TTTTTGTACAGGTCGGACAGGTCGCGCAGCTTGCCCTCCTCCATCCACGTGGATTTCGGCATATTCGTGCCGTCCAGCAGCACGAAATCGGGCGGATTATCCTTCGCCCAGCGCGTTTTCATCTGCGCGTTGACGTTCGCGTCCAGATGCGCGTTGATCTCCAGCGAGGGCTGGAGTTTCTGGAACGCATCGATCGCATATTCCCAGCATTCGCTGCCGTAGCCGCCGGTAAAGATCTGCAGCTCCAGCGTCCCGGTCAGCTTTTCCTCTTTCGTGTTGTCCACGTTGCCGGCATTCTGCGGATCGTTCTTCCCGCCGCCGCTGACGACGTTGCCGCCGGAGGTCGAGCCGGACGACGTGCCGCTGCTCGGCTTGCCGGAGGTCGGCTTGCCGTCGGACGACGTGCCGCTCGTTTCGCCGGACGGCGCGGACGTATCGGACGTGCCGTCCGACGAGGTATCGTCGGTATCACCGGAGGTGTAGCTGACCTCGCTCGTCACCCGTGTGTTGGTCAGGCTGCACCCGGCCACCGTCGGGATCAGCGCACAGACGCACAGCAGACCGGCCAACCGGATCATCAGGTCTTTCATTCGTCATCGCTCCTTTTCATCGCGGCGCCCGCTGCGGCGGCCGGCCGGATGACCGGCCGCCGAAAGCGGTTCACAGCGCCGTCTTGACATCGTTCTTGCCCGAAAGCGCCGCCGAGGCGACCGGGGCACCGTTTGCGGTAAAGGGCAGCTTCTGCCCGTCATGGCGGCGGACGTAACGTCCCTTCACCACCGCCGTGATCCCGGCAAGCGAGCCGTAACGGCGGACATACCGGTCGACGCGCACGCCCTTCTTGCGGGCGAACGCCGCACCGATCCGCTTGCCGCCGCGATAGAACACCACGCTGCGGCAAAGCAGACAAACGATCAGCAGCACGGCAGCCAGCCCGGCCAGCACGCCCACGCCCAGCGCGATCACCGCAGGCCAGTTGATCTCGGTCACGGTGTGGTACTTGATCGTGGGCTTATCCGCCGGCTTTTTCCCATCGTCCGGCTTATCCGGCGTATCGGGCGTGTCCGGCTCTTCCGGCTCGTTCGGCGTCACCGGCGTATCCGGGGCATCCGGCGTGTCCGGGGTATCCGGCACGTTCGGTTCGTCCGGCTCGCTCGGCGTTACCGGGGTATCGGGCGTATCCGGCGTGTCCGGCTCTTCCGGCTCGTCGATCGGCGGCTTGTCGTACACCTTGGTAAAGCGCGCGATCACCGTGTGGCTCTCGCGGATATCGGTCAGCGTGAAGCTGCTGCCGGATACCGTCGTGCGCACGCCGTCGACCATCAGGTGATCGAGGCGATAGCCCTCGTCCGGCGTGAAGGTCAGCGTGGCGCTGTCCCCCTCGGCGGCCGTCGTCAGCCCCTCGGGCGAAACGGAGCCGCCCGCCGTGCGGCCGAAGTACAGCCGCAGATCGTCGTCCGTGCTCAGGCGGAACAGATAGGTAGCCGCTCCGTTCGCGGTGAAGGTGAACGTTTTCACGTCCCGCGCCGCGATCTTGCGCCCGAACACGTCGTACACCGTGCATTTCTTCGGCAGCTCGATGGTCTTTTCCCCGCCGAACAGCGAGTGCACGGCGATATAGTTGCCGTCGGCATAGATCACGTCGCTTGCCGTTTCGTCATAGATGTGGCAGCCGCTGTGCGAAAGCAGATTGCGCAGGATCGACTGCGGCAGCCCAGGCACGGCACAGTAGACGCTGGTCCACCGGCGGCCGTCCCGCTCCATCTCCTTGACGGCCAGCCCGACCAGATCGGTGTCATAGCCGGTCTGCGCGGTGTGGTAGCCCAGCGCCACGGCATCGGGATCGTCCACGGCGATCACCGGCGCCAGCGTGCGGTACTCGGCCGCGCCGAAGGAAACGTCCGCCAGCCCGGCGGTCAGATAGTGGTCGGTGTTTTTCACCTCCACCGTGCCCATCAGCTTGCGCTCGTCACCTGCCTGCGGCACCAGACGCATATGCATCCCCGTCAGCGCGGACAGATGATCGACCGAGGACGATTCGCCGTCCGACAGGCCGGAGGTGAACATCCAGATCACGGTGTTGCCGTTTTTGCACAGCCGCTCCTCGATCGCCCGGCGTTCGCTCGCCGTCACCTGCACGGTCGACAGCATGATGTTGATCTTGTGCTCCGGCACCAGCCCGCTTGCAAGATCGTCCAGCAGATACGTGTCGTACGGCACGCCGAGGGCGTTGAGTTCGCGGCGCTGATACTGCAGCAGCGATTTGTACAGCAGCTCGTCGGTCAGATCTGCGCCGGAATACGGCATATACGCGGCCGACTGCTCGTCATAGAACACGGCGATGTCGGACACGCTCGTGCGCGTCAGCCCAAGCGACAGCGTCATCTCCTGCACCATCGCCGAGGCGAGGTCTTGGATCTGACTGTCGGTGAAATACGTCCCGGCCAGACTGTACAGATACAGCCCGCAGCCCTTCGTCAGCGCATACGAGAAGTTGCGCTTGAGCGTTTCGACCGTCTGCTCCGCCGTGCGTGTCCAACCCACCGCCGCGCGCGCATCCGGCGCCTCGAACATATCGGTGGTGTGGTTGCGGTCGTCGTCCTCGGCGATATACAGCTTGCCGTGCGCGGTCACGCTGTCGACCGTCGACATGAAGTCGCCGCCAAAGCCGATCTCGCGCTCGCTGTACAGCCACGGACAGGTGATGAAATCGATGCTGTCGTCGCACAGCAGCTTTTGGAAAGAGGTCTGCGAGGTGCTCGCCGCCATGTCGTAGTTGATGACATTGAGCAGATACCCGGCATACGTGCCCACGATCAGCCGATCGCCGACGGCCTGCTTGATCAGCCGGGTGAAATACAGCGTCGCATCGGTCTTGGTATCGCCCATGAACAGCGCATAGTCGATCGCGTGCCGGTCGCTCCCCGCACTGAGGACGGAACCGAACTCGCCCGCGCTGCGCGCCGCGATATCCGGCACGCCTGCGTTATCGAAGGTCACGGTGCCGTCGTTCCACGCCGCACGCAGCGCGTCCACGGTCGCATAGCGCTCGCGCAGCCATGCGCGGAACGCCGTCAGCCCGACGGACGAGAAGTCGCCGATCGCGGTCTGCGTGCCGTTGATGCCCCACCACTGCCATTCGTAGGTCGTTCCGCCGGTCACCTTGAAGCCGACGATATTGTTCGCATACGGCTGCGTCATCAGATAGTCCACGATCCGGACAAGGATCTTGCCCGTTTCCTCGCGCCACAGCGCGGAGGCGAACGATTCCTTGCTGACCGTGCCGTTGTTCATCTTCACGCACTCGTCGGGATGACGGTCGAGCCACCACTGCGGCGGCGTCGTGTCGATCGCCATCACCAGCTGGGAGTTCGGGTCGGCCGCCAGCGTGCCGAGGATCTGCCGGTCGATCGTTTCGGTCGAGAGCGATCCGTCCTCCAGCCACAGCTCGCCCAGCGTTTCGCGCGGGAGGATGAAGGCGATGGACGTATCCACACCGCCCGCGGCCAGCCCGGCCATCTCGGCAGCGGAGAACTGCGTGTCGCGTTCCGGCCGGCTGTACCACAGCGGCGCCTTCGCCACGCCGTTGACGAACATCGTCGGCTTGCCGCCGACCACGCGCACCTCGCTCTTCGTCGTCACGTCCTGCTTCAGCTGCGCCACCTTCAGGTTGCCGACCTTGTTGTTGATGAAATAGTCGCTCACGATCGCCACGTCGCCGGAGAACTGCACCGTATAGCTGCCCGCGGCCAGGAACTGCGGCACGGTCAGCGTGAACTTCGCCGTGAAGGGCTTGCCCACCGGCCAGCTGTCGGTCGTTTCGCCGTCGGCCAGCATCAGCGTGCCGGAGCAGATCCGGCTGGTGGAGTTGCGCTTCCAGAACCAGACCGGGAAGCTGGAGGTCGTCGGCAGCGCCTTCTCGATCGTCAGCTCGGCGGTGATCTCCACGTGTCGCCCGTGCGCTCCTCGGTGTAGATCAGCTCGCCGTTGACGTACACGTCCGCCTTGTCGTCGGCCGTGATCTGCAACTGCGCGGAGCTGACCTTGCCCTCCAAGTTGAACTCGTGACGGTAGTAATAATACCGCTCGTTGTTCTTCTGGCTCTCGATGGTGTCATAGTCGGCCGGATGCACGATCCAGCTGCCTTCCCACCCGACGTTCTCCGTCGGCTGCGCGGTCTGGCGCAGCTGCACGTCCGTCAGCTGCACTTCTCCCTCGCCGCCGGTCTTTTCAAAACGCAGGCGGTAATACACCGCGTCCACGGCGGTGAAGTCCACGCCGATCTCCGTCGCGCTCGCCGCGCCGGACAGCGCCCGGTCGATCACGGTGTCCACCTTTTCGTCGCGCCAGTTATATGCCTCCAGCACCAGCCGCCCTTCGGCCGTGCCGGTGGTCAGATAGTGCGCGGTGAAACGGTAGCCGTAGCCGGTGTTCAGGATGTCGATATCGGTATAGATCCCGCCATTATCGCCCGCATTGCCGCCGATGACGGCCGCGCCGTTCGTCCCGAGCGTCGGCGCGCCCTGCGCCGCGCTCTTGTGCCAGCCGCCGAACGTGCCGTCCGACGAAGCGGACGCGAAGTCCTCGGCATACACCACGCCGTCCGTGGCGGTGTAGTTATAGTATTCGATCGCGTCGATGTACACGTCGGCATTGCCGCCGATACGCAGCAGCAGCGATACCTGCCGCACGTTCTTCGTCACGGTATAGGGGATGCGGTACTCCTGCCAGTCGGACAGCGTGTCGGCGGCGTTCAGCGGCCGATCCTGCCCGTTCCACGTCTGCACGAGTCCGCCGTTTTCGTTATAGCCGTTGATGACGGCCGCGAACGTGCCGGACACCGCCGCGCGGGAGCGCATATGGATCACGAATTCGATCCGATCCCCGGCCTGCACGTCGATCTTGCGGCTCATCTCGGCCACGGAATAGTTGATGCGGCTGTAGCGCTTGTCGATGTGCAGCGCATGGCTGCCGCGGTAGGTCACGTCGCTGTCGGCCGTGATGTCGGCGATGCCGTCGGACGTCGAATAGCGCCAGTTGACCGGCTTGCCGCCCGCCACGATGTCGAAATCGAGGTTCGGGTCGGTCACCTCGTCGGTCTTTTGCAAAACGACGTTATCAAAGGCGATCTCGCACGCCTCGTCGGTGGACACCACCAGCCAGATCTGCACATAGCGGGTCTTTGCGGCGGTCTTGAACACGCCGCCGCATTCGCGCCAATCGAACGAGCCGTAGGCATACGCCTCCGTCAGCCAATAAAACACCTCGCTCTCGTCGGACGAGCCGTTACCCAGCGCATCCCAGAACTGCTGCACGCAGATCTGGATGCTGCCCTTTTTGTTGCCGCGGCTGAGCGCGTCGTAAGACAGCAGATAGTTCGTGTCCCCGTCGACAGGCAGCTTGATGCTCTTCATATACAGCTGCACGTCGCCGGTCTGCGCCTTGCGGATCACGGCAGCGGCGCTGCCGTCGCCGGATGCGCCCTCGATTTTTTGGACCTCGTACGCGCCAAAGGTGCCTTCCTCATACTGGCCGGGCGCATCGGCTTTTTCACGCCGCTCGTAGATCGTCCAGTTGAACGGGCGGTCGCCCGCCACGCCGCTCTCGAAATCAAGGTTCGCGTCGTCCGCATCGCCCAGCCGGGTGATGCTCACGTCGTCGAACAGGAAGGTCGCGCCCGCCTGATAGGCGTGGATCTCGAAGCGCATCTCCAGATAGGCGGTGTCGGATCCGGTCGAGAAGTCCGCGGTGTACGTGTGCCATTCGCCGTCACCGTTCGCGCTGTTCGCGCCCGTCAGCCAGTTGTAGCCGGGCGAGGCCTGCGTCTGGCCGCCCTTGGCGGTGTATGTGCGCACCAGCGGGAACACGCCGATCTGCTCGCCCGCATATTTGCCCCGGAACGTGACGCGGTACACGGAGGACTTCTCCGCCGCCACACGCATACTGTAGATCACCAGCAGGCCGGGCTGCCCGTTGTCCTTCTCCACGCGCACCGACAGCGCGCCGCTGCCGTTCGTGCCCGCCGCCGCATCGTGCGCGACGGTGAAGGTGCCGTCCGGCACATCCTGCACATAGCTCTGCCAGTTCAGCGGCATGGCGCTTTTCGGATCCTTCAGTTCAAAGTCGAAGTTCTTCGGGTCGTCCACCTTGGAGAACCCGACGGAGCGCAGCGTGCCGCCGTCCGTCGTTTCGTAGTACACGCGCAGATACCGCGCGCTCTCCGGCACGATGAACAGGCCGCTGCCGTCGGTCTGCACGTGCTCCTCACCGTTATCGAAGGCGATGCGCAGCGTGCCGCCGCTGCCGTTCACCCGCACGCGGTACACGTCGCCGCCCGTCACGCCGTAGCGCCACGACATCAGCGAAGCATCGCCGCGCAGCTCGATCTGGCCGTCATTCGCGTTCCAGTCGATCGGCCCGCGGAACGTCCAGCCCGGCGCCGTGACCGAGCCGGTCTGCTCAAAGCCGCCGTCGGTCACGATCTCCGTGCCCGGCACGCTCTTTTTCTCGCAGAACGCGCCCGCGCCTTTGAGCATATCGTTGCCGTTTTCGTCGGTGATCGTCAGACCGTCGATGTAGATATCGCTGACGTTGTTATACTGGCTGAACGTCAGCAGATAATACGAACCGCCGCGGCTCGTGAACTTCGCCGTCACCGTCGTCCATCCGTCATAACCGGTCTGTCCGGCGGGCAGCAGACGCACCGCGCCAGCGTCGTTCCCGCTCTCGAGGAAGAAGAAGCCCTGATCGGCATACGTCACATGGCCCTTCATCTTCAGCGATACGGTGTATTCCCCCGCTGCCGTGCCCGGCAGATCGATGCCAAGCACCATGTCGCGCTGCATCCCCTCGTTCCCGGCCGCCCAAATATCACCGTTCACGATATGCAGCGAACCGGGATCGTCGCAGCCCTCGGCCGCGATCTCCATCCCGCTGCCGGACACGTTCGTCCAGCCGCCCGCACGGTGCCAGCGCGCCGTGCCCGCATACGCGTCGTCGATCGCAGCTATCGTCACTGCCGGCTCGGTCACGACCTGCTGCGGAGGGACGGACAGCACCGACACATTGTCGATCGCCATCGTGTCGCCCGCCGCACCGCGGAAGATCAGGCGCAGCTGCACGCCGGTCGCGTTCGCGGGCACCGTGAACGTACCGGACTTCGCCGTCCAGCCGTTCTCCAGCTGGCCTTCGACGTTCGGCGCCAGCCGGAAATTCTGCGGCGCCGTGCCGTCGTCGAAGAAATAATACCCGGTCGCGATCAGCACGGGCTTCTGCCCGCTGCCCTTCACGTCGAAAGACACGCGGTAGGTCATGCCGCCCTCCACCGCCAGCATGGGGGTCGACAGCGACACGAAGCCGTCGTCCGCCACGGCGGACGCGCCCTTCGTCATCACCAGATGCTTGCCCGTTTCCCCGGCGGCCACATGCAGCGTATCGCCGGTACCGTTGTCACACAGTTGCCATCCGCCCGTGCCCGCACCGGCCGCGATACCCTCAAAGGTGCCGTTGAATTCGTCGATCGGCAGATAGGTGTACAGCACATCCTCGAAGCCGCCGTTTTTCAGCAGATCGACCTCGATCACGGCAGGCGTGTCCCCGGCGGCAAAGCCGCCCTTGCCGGCAAGCACGTCCTCGCCGCTCTCCTTGTCCGTCACCCGGATATCGTCGATGTAGATGTCGCTTTCGTTATTATATTGGCTGAAAGCAAAATAAAACTCGTTCTTCCCGTCGGACGTGAAGTCGTAAGAAAACAGCGTCCAATCGTCGAAGCGGGTCTTGTCCGCTGTCGTCACGTTGATCGCACCGTCGTCGATCACGGCCAGCGTACCAAAACGGAACGTCGAGCCGCCGGTGGCCACGCTTCCCTTGACCCGCAGCGACACGGTGTATGCGCGTCCGGCCGTCACCGTGCCGGGCGCGATGATGCCGAGCCACATATCCCCGGCCGCCGCTTTGTTGACGATATGCAGCGCCCCGGCGGAGCCGGCATAGCCCTCGTCCACCGTTTCCATATACCGCGTTTCGTTGTTGCTCCACGCCGCGCCCGCGCGGAACCACGCCCCGGCCGCAAAGCCGCAGGCCGCGGCGTTCGCATACAGCGCCGCCCCTTTGCCGAAACGGTAGACATGCGCGTCATCCACGGCATAAACGTCGCCCGCCGCGCTGCCGTCGGCCGCGCCCAGCTCCACCGTGACGCGCAGGAAATACGCGCCCTCCGGCACGTTCGCCGTGCCGACGATCGGCGTATAGCCCTCGCCCGGTGTGCCCGCGGCGATCTGCACGCGCTCGCCCACCGGAGCCGTGCAGTCCTCGTCGGCGTAGTATTCGGCGATCAGCGCCGCGCGCGGCGCGGCCGCCGTGCTGCGCACATACGCGCCGATCTCGTACGCCGTGCCGCCCGATACGGCGATCGGGTCGGCAGACAACTCGCCCGCGCGCCGTCCGGCCAGGGTCACCTGCGCACCGTTGCCGCTGACACCGTCGGTCAGCGCAAGCGTGCCGTTTTTGACCGTCCAGGACGAAAAGCCCGCAAAGACACCGTCGTCCCCTTCGGCCGACACCAGCGCGATCGGCACGGAGCACAGCAGCACCAGCAGGCAAAGCAGGACGATGCCTGCCCGTCGGCCGAGGTCGGGTAGACTGGCTAAACTTTTCATGCAGAACACTCCTATCCGTTGAATGATCTTGAATCTATTTTAGCGAATTTTGCTAACGATGTCATCCCCTTTTTTTGACCTGCATGGGTATATTTTTTTACTTTCATCGTAGATATGCACATGATATCCCCGCATCGGCCGCGCATTTCCGGTCCGTTTCACCCACAAAATGCCCTTTCGGTAAAAAAAAGACACCTTTTGTCCAAAAACGCCGCTTGCCGAACGCGCTTCGCTCTTGTATATTATCCCTTAGATATGGTATCATGGAGAAAACGGACGAAGGGGGAAGATCGGCATGGCAAAAAAACGGACGCACCGCCTGACCGTGCGGGCAAAGCTGCTTGGCGTGTTTTTACCGTGCGTGCTCGTGCCGCTGCTGATCTTCGGGCTGTTTTTGTTCCGCAGCGGCAGCGCGGAGCTGATCGAAGAGTCGGCCGGGACATACGACCAAATGATCCGCCAGCTGTCGATCGTCCTGTCGGAATACATCTCCCGCGTCGACCAGACCACCCGCATGGTAGACAACACCGCCGCCGTGCCGCAGTATCTGCGCAACAGCTTCACGGGGTTCGAAACGGATCCCGCTACGCTGTACGAGCTGGAGCAGAACGCGCTCTCGTCCCTCGAGCAGATCGCCCGCTCCAACGACGATATCTATTCGCTGATCGCCTCGCCGCTGGATGGGCAGGCGCTGTCCTACACCGACGGGAAAAGGGACCGCCCGCTGTTCTCCGTCGCGGAAGACTACTATGCACCGCTGCGCAGCTCCACCGGCAACACGGTGCTGCTGCCGGTGCGCACCGCACGCTACGAGAACGCGCCGGAGCAGGTGGTGTTCTCCGTCGCGTGCAAGCACCTTGACGTCGCGCAGGAGAACGAGGTCGGCACCGGCTTCTACACCGGTTACGTCATCTGCGAATGCCCGGTGGAAAAGCTGTCGGAGCTTTGTACGCGCGCCCCGTTCGGCGAAAGCGCACCGGTATACATCTTCGACGATCGGGGCGACCCGATCTATTCGGCCGATACGGACGATGCGCGCGCCGCCGCGGTGCGCGCCAGCTATCTTTCCGGAGAAACGGGGCAGAAGATCACGGCGGGCGGCGGCGAATACTATCTGACCGACAGCGCCGTCGACGACACCGGCTGGTACGTCGCGGTCGCCGTTCCGTACACGTTTTTGACCAAAAGCTCGCAGGACCTGATCCTGCGCTTCATCTGGCTGTGCTGTCTGGCTGCGGCGATCATCACGGTGCTCACCGTGATCGTGTCGTTCATTTTCACCCGCCCGATCCGCACGCTGCAGGGCGCGATGCGCCGGGTGGGCGACGGTGCGCTGGATACCCGCATCGACGAGCGCCGCAGCGACGAGTTCGGCGATCTGTTCGCGGGGTTCAACCGTCTCGTACAGGAGGTCGACCAGCTGATCTGGGCGGTGTCGGAATCCGAAAAGCGCGAAACGGTCGCGAAATATCAGATGTTGCAAAGCCAGATCGACCCGCATTTTCTCTATAACTCCCTCGACACGATCCGCATGATGGCGATCTTGGATGACGAACCGGCGATCGCCGACGCGCTCTTACAGCTGTCGGCCCTGTTCCGCTACCATGTGCGGGAGAGCGACCGCCCCGTCCGCATCCGCGAGGAATTGGCGCAGGTGGACAAATACCTCTCGCTGCAAAAGCTGCGCCTGCAGGAAAAGCTGTCGGTCGCCTACGATCTTGACGAAGAACTGCTCGACCTGTTCATGCCCAAGATCCTGTTGCAGCCGATCGTCGAGAATTGCTTTTCCCACGGCTTCACCGATGCCGATCCGCCCTACCGCATCACGATAGCCGTGCAGCGGCAGGACGGCGGCGTGTGCCTGTCGGTCACGGACAACGGCCGCGGCATGACGGCGCAGGCGCTCGGCGAACTGCGCGCGCGGCTGTCCTGCCCCGGTGCGGTGGATACGGCCACGGGCCACGGCATCGGCCTTTGCAACGTCAGCGAGCGGCTGCGCCTGTATTTCGGCGACGGCGGCCGCCTGACGGTCGAGGCCGCGCCGGCGGCGGGCACTCGCATCGCCCTGCTGCTGCCCTGTCTGAACAGCCCCGAAACGCTGGAACGCTATCACCTCCCCTCTGCCACGGAAAGGAGCGCCACGGATGCCGAACGATAAAACACCGCTGCTGCGCGTGTTCCTCGTCGATGACGAAACGCTGATCCGCACCGGGATGAAAAGGCTGCTGGATTGGGAGAGCCTCGGCTTCACCGTCGTCGGCGAAGCGGAGAACGGCCGCGATGCGCTGCCGCAGATCCTGTCGCTTTCGCCGCACCTTGTGCTGACCGACCTCAAGATGCCGTTCGTCGGCGGGCTGGAATTAGCCCGGCAGGTCCG
>JAJXDX010000017.1:11044-13246 GCA_021640185.1 Oscillospiraceae bacterium
CCCTGCCGCTGACGGAGGTGATCGTGCTTACCGGATATGACGAGTTCGATTATGCCCGGCAGGCGATTCGCGTCGGCGTGTTCGATTTCCTGCTCAAGCCGATCTCGCCGCAGGAGTTGACCGCCTCGCTCCTGCGTCTGCGCCGCAAGCGGGAAGGCCGCGCCCTGCCCTACCCGTACGAACGGGAGGCCGCGCTGCTGTCCGCCCTGTCCGCGGCGGACACCGACGCGGCCGAGCGGGAACTGGAAACGCTGTTCTCCCGGCTGGCTGCCGAGGGCCTGCCCCGCGAAACGCTCGGCAACATCGCCGATAAACTGGCCGATGCCATCACCCGCACGGCGCGCCGCCAGCTGGGCGTGCTGTCCGCCGCACAGCCGACGTTTTTGCCGGATGCCGACGAAAAGGCGCTGTGCGCCGCCCTGTGCGGCTACGTCCGGCAGATCCTGCAGGAGTACGAAAGCACCCGCTCCTCCGCCTTGGTGCGGGATATCGGACGCTATCTGGAAGAGAACTATCAAAAAAACATCACCTTGGCCATGCTGGAGGAGGAGTTCTTCTTCAACGCCAGCTATATCAGCCGCATCTTCAAGCAAAAGACCGGCGTCAACTACAGCGACCGGCTGCTGGACATCCGCCTGACCCACGCCAAGGAGCTGCTGCGCAGCACCGACCGCTCCATCGGCGACATCAGCGAGGAAACGGGCTTTGGCAACGCAAAATATTTCAGCCGGATCTTCAAAGAAAAGGTCGGCGTGCAGCCGATCGTTTACCGCAAACGCGGCACGCACCGCCCGGAATGAACGAAAAAAGGCCGCCCATAGCGGGGCGGTCTTTTTTTCGTGATTGAACGCCTTCTGATCGGCACATACTTCTCATATACTGGAAAAAGAGAGGAGCACAGCCGATGGAGAACGTCCTGAAAAAGACCGTGCTGCGGCAGTCTCAGCCGCCGCACCCGCTGATCGTGCAGATCCGGGAGGTCTGTGCGCAGATCGACCGCGTGCAGAGCCGCTTCGCGATGGAAACGGACCCGGATCTGATCGAAGGCTGCATCTACGAACTGGGGTCGCTGCGCGCACAGTACCGCTACCTGCTGCGCGAGGCGCGGCAGCAGCAGATCGTGTGCACGGAGCGGGCGCACCTTTGGAACGAATGACCGACGACCGGAAGGGGACAGACGATGGGACAGCTCGTGTTTTGGGGACTGATCGCGGCCGGGGCCGCCGCTGCGGCGGCGGTGCTGATCGCCGCCGTGCGCAGCGGACGGCCGGTGCGCGCGCTGCTCGCCTCGGCCGCGCAGGGGCTGTGCGCACTGGGGGCCGTGGATCTGGCCGCTGCGTTCACATCCGTGTCGCTCGGCGCCGGGTGGTTCACGGTGGGCGTGTCCGCCGTGCTGGGGCTGCCGGGCGTGATCGGCCTGCTGCTGCTGCGCCTGATCCTGCCCGCCTGATCTGCAGCAGACGACCGGCTTGACATCCGGCCCATGCGGGCGTATAATTTGGGGAAACATCGCAAACGGAGGGATCCCGATGGACTACCCGCAAAAAACGATCCGTCTGCGCGACGGACGCACCGCCGTCTTCCGCGCCCCGCGTCCCGAGGACGCCGCCGAGATGCTCGACTATCTGCGCCGCACGACGGCACAAACGCCGTACCTCGCCAGCTACCCGGAGGAGATCGCGTTCACCGAGGAAGGCGAGGCCGACTATCTGCGCGGCTGCCTGACGGCGCCGGAGCGCCTGATGATCGTCTGCACGGTCGACGGGCGCATCGCCGGCAACTGCCAACTGATGCGCATGGGCAGCAAAAAAACGCACCACCGCGCCGCCGTGGCCATCGGCCTGCTGCAGGAATTCTGGGGGCTGGGGATCGGCACGGCGATGTTCTCCGAAATGATCGCCATCGCGCGCGATATGGGCGTGCGCCAGCTGGAGCTGGAATATATCGAAGGCAACGAGCGCGCGGCGGCGCTGTACCGCAAAATGGGCTTCACCGTCATGGGCGTGCACCCGGACGCGTTTTTGCTGCGCGACGGCACGTCACACGCGGCGGTGTTCATGCGTCTGCCCCTTACCGACACGCCGGAGCGCACGCCGCAGGAGCGGGTCGTGCGCGCCCTCGCGGCGCGCGGCGCGCACATCGCCTTTGCCGAAAGCTGCACCGGCGGTCTGGCGGCGGCCACGCTCGTCGGCGTGCCGAACG
>JAJXDX010000017.1:13256-14629 GCA_021640185.1 Oscillospiraceae bacterium
TGTGCTTCGGTTTTTCGCTTTTCGGCACGGTCACCGCGCAGACCGTGCATTTCCCCGCCTGCGGACGCGATGCCGTCCGACAGCTGGCGGCGGAGCACGTGTTCCGGCAGCTGTGCACGCTGCTTTGCGCAGAGTGACCCCCAAAAACAGAGCGGCCCCGGTCGGTAAAAGCCGACCGGGGCTGCTCTGTTTATTCCGGAAAATGCTCTTGCAAAAACAGGTGCATTTGCGCCTTCGCCTCTGCATCCGCCGTCTTTTCGCGCAGCTCACGCCACAGCGTGTGGGATATCTTCGCCCGCTCTTCCTCACCGACCTGTGCAAAACACCGCAGACAGATCCGCCCTTCATCTGCCGCAGCCAGCAATGCCATACCCAGATCGTCATATGCGGTCACACCGTCGACCGCGACCGGAAGGCGGCAGGTATGCACTCCGCGGATACCGGTGACATCACCGTCCTCCGGCAGCCGCTCCACGCGATAAAGATACCCGCATCGCCCACCGTACAGCAGCCGCAGCGCATCGGGAAAATATTCGGTGTACACCGGCCGACCGTCCGGCGCAAAACCATAAGGATAATAAGAGAACGGCGCCGGCACGGGCTTTACCGCATAGATCAGCGCGTGTTCCGGCCGCTCGGTCAAATACACCAAAGCCTCACCGTGCTCCGACACCCTCGGTATCAACACGGTCGACCCACCGATAGGACTGCCATGGAAATATGCCATATCGTTCCCCCTCCCCGGCATTTTCTTCATTCTATCATGATATACCGGGATCGGCAAGGGGAAAATGCTTGCATTTTTGCGCGGATCTGCGTATAATAGTATTTGGTAAAGAATGCTCCCGCCATGCCCATGGCGGACGAACGCGAAAGGACGGTGATCGTATGGAAGGCAACCCTCCTCCTCGAAGTCGCACAGCCATAAATAACACGCTGCAGCGGCGTACCGTGCGGTCGCCGGTGCGCGGCGCGCGCCGTCCCTTCGCCCGCCCGTCGGCAGGCTGAACGTAAGGCCGCGCCCGTACCGCAGGGCCGTCCTCGCCGTGCGCAGCAGACAGGAGGTCTGCACCATGGCAGATGAGATCAAGCGCCCTGCCGGGCAGGACGAGCCGTCCGTGCCCGCCCACCGCGACTACACCGAGGAACTGACCCGCCTGATCCGCAGCCGCCGTCCGATCGGCGAGCTGCGCGAGGCCCTCGACGACTATCACGACAGCGATATCGCCGAGACGCTCGCCCAGCTGACCGAGGGCGAGCGCAAGCGGCTGTACCGCATCCTCGGCATCGACCGGATGAGCGACGTGTTCGCCTATCTGGACGACGTCGGCACGTATATCGAGGAGCTGGATGCCGAGCGCGCCGCCGACGTG
>JAJXDX010000330.1:0-2080 GCA_021640185.1 Oscillospiraceae bacterium
TATCCGTCGGCGTGCTGCCGGTACCCGACGGCAGTGTGAACGTGGGCATCCCGCCGCTCGGCGCGGTCGTCGACGAGGAGGGCCGGCTGCTCGCGGGATAGCTGCCCTCATAATACTCGTGCAGCGGCAGATCCTGCGCGGCGTACCACTGGCGCGGCATGATCACATCGTCGTTTTTGCGGATGGAGGCGGTGTCGACCTCGCTGCTCTCGCCGTCGCGCACGCGGCGGGCGATCACCGTCAGGCGGCCGTCATCCAATTTCGAGGAGCTGCGGGCCGTGCAGGTGGACAGCACCAGCAGCGTGTCGTCCGCCTGCACGTCCACCGGATAATCGAACATCGAGCGGGCGCGCAGCTCGTCGACGTAAGACAGGAAGTCCTCGTCCGACGAGAATGCGGTGCGGCGGGCATCGAAATACCAGTCGCTCGTTTCCTGCTCGTCGTTGATCAGCACGGAGATGACCTTGTAGTCGCTCTTTTGGTACAGCGTGCTCAGTGTCAGCGTGGCGCTGGCCTTGGCGTTGCCGACGTTGCCGATCAGGCGGTTGAGCCCCGCGAACATCTGCCCACTGGCCATGTTGTGGCCGTAGACGATCAGCACCTTGTTCGTATCCTCCGGCGTTTCCAGCGTGTTGCGTTTGTCGAAGAACAGCGCGCCGCACTTGTTTTTCTTGCCGCGGAAGTCCGTTTTCAGGTATTTCTCGTTGTCGCCGGAATAGACGACGGGATAGTTGATCTTCAAAAACTGGCGGCTGCCGGTGGAGTTATAGCTGATCCAGCCGCGCACGTCGGGGTTGATGTCGTACAGGCTCATGAACGAGGACAGCATCCCCGCCGGATAGTTCCGGTCGTTCGTCACGTCGCTGTTCGTCGGATCAAAGATCTTTTCCAGCTCCCCGTATTCGCGCGCGTTCTGCGCGGGCTGCCACCACATGTTGTCCAGCACGTAGGTCAGCGACACGATCAGCACGATCAGCGACAGCCAGAAGGCGCATTTGCGCACCCACTCCCCCGCGCCGTCGCCGCGGCGCGGGACGTTGTCGACGAACGTGCGGCCGATCGCCCGCAGGGGCGAGCGCCGCTTGCGCGGCTGCGGCGGCGCTTTGTCCAGCGGCAGATCGTTCGTGCCGTCGTCCTCGGCAGGTGCGGCCTCTTCGACGGCAGACGCATCCGCCGCCGCACCGTCCGCTGCGGCATCCCCTGCCGCCGGCGCGGTCCCCTCCTGTTCCGCCAGCAGGCTGTCCAGCAGGACCTGTACCTCGTCCGCGCCGGAGCGCGGCTCGCGGTCGTTATCCATGTTCATGATCATGCTCCTTTCGGTCAGCGCCGGACGAGCGTCCGTATCGCTTCGCGGATCGCCGCGGTCAGGCGGTCGATATCCTCCGGTCCGGTGTCCGTGTCCGGCGTGATGCGCAGGGCGCTGTCGATCTCGGCAGCGGGCAGGCGCATGGCGGCCAGCACCGGGCTGGCCGCGCCCTTGGCGCAGGCCGAACCGCTGGACACGTAGATCTGCCGCTCGGCCAAAAAATGCAGCAGCGTTTCGCTGCGGATACCGAGCACGGAAAAATGCACGATATACGGCACGCCGCCCGGCGGCAGATGGAACCGGATGCCCGGCTCGTCGCGCAGGCCGTCGATCAGCCGCTGCCGCAGCGCCTCGAAATGCGCCTGCTGCGCGGCATAGGGCGGGATCTGCCTCGCCGCCGCGCCGAAACCGGCGATGGCGGGCACGGCCTCCGTCCCGCAGCGCAGGCCCCGCTCCTGTGCGCCGCCCAGCTGCCGCGGAACGATCCGGCTGCCGCGCCGCAGATACAGCGCGCCGCTGCCCTTAGGGCCGTGGATCTTGTGCGCGCTCAGCGACATACTGTCGAACCCACAGCGCTCCGCCTTCAGCGGCAGCTTGCCTGCCGCCTGCACCGCGTCGGCGTGGATATGCGCGTGCGGCGCGCGGCTGCGGATCGCGGCCACCGCGTCCTCCAGCCGGAAGCGCGCGCCCGTTTCGTTGTTGACCAGCATCACGGCCACCAGCACCGTGTCCGCCCGGCACGCCGCCGCGATAGACGCGGCGGTGATGCCGCCG
>JAJXDX010000330.1:2090-2588 GCA_021640185.1 Oscillospiraceae bacterium
ATGCTCCACCGCCGTGGTGACGATATGCCGTCCGTCGCGCGCGCGCGCCGCCGCGCTGCCGAGCACCGCGAGGTTATTGGCCTCCGTGCCGCCGGACGTAAAGATCACGTCCTCCGGCCGCGCGCCGATCAGCTGCGCGACCGATGCGCGCGCATCGGCCAGCTCCTGCTCCGCCATAAACCCGCGCGTGTGCAGCGAGCTGGGGTTGCCGTAGTTCTCCGTCATCACGGCATAGACCTTATCCGCCGCCGCACGGCATACCCGCGTCGTCGCGCTGTTATCCAGATAGACCTCCCGGTCCGTGTTCGGTGCCGACAAGTGCCGTGTCCCCCTTATGCTTGATATATACATCATTATTGTATCGCACTTTTCACCGGAACGCAACCTTTTTTTCCGCAAAACGCCCGCAGTCAGCCGCGCAGGCGCCGGCTTTCGAGGAAACCGTCCAAAATGACCGTCGCCGCCACGGTGTCGATCACGTTTTTGCGCTTCTTCCCG
>JAJXDX010000331.1 GCA_021640185.1 Oscillospiraceae bacterium
GCGGAGAACCACGCGTCCCGGTCGTCCGCCGGATCGTACACGTCCCGGTAGGCCGTCAGGATCGATGCCGCATCCGCCGGGGCGATGTTCTCCGGCAGCTCCAGCGCGTTTCGGTACGTTTCGTCGAACAGATAGCTGACGTAGTCCGGCACGTCGCTCCAGCGCGCGATGTCCTTGCGCGGCTTGGCGCCGCCGCGGTCGATCGACAGCACGCCGACGGCGTAGGCCCGGTCGCGCGTCAGCAGCGCGGCGAACGCGGGCGCGTACCCCTGCGCCCAGCGCTCGACCTCCCGCTCCACCGTCTCGCCGTCCATCGCGGCGATGACCGCCTTGCTGACGTCGTTGAGTTTATCCAGATCGAACAGCGCGCCGGACACGCTCATTTTTTTCAGATCGAATTTGAACGCCGCGCGGTCGGCCGCGGGGTTCGCCCGCCGCCATTCCTCGAAGCTGCTGTTCGCGATCGTCAGCAGGTATTCCAGCACGCTGGCGGCGGGATAGCCCTGCTGCGCATAGAAGTGCATGGCCGCCTGCGGATCCTTGCGCTTGGACAGCTTGCGCTTGCTGCCGTTCTCCTCCACCATGATCGGGCTGACGTGCGCGTATTTCGGCGGCTTGAAGCCCAAGATCTGGAACAGCTGCAGATGCTTCGGCACGGACGAGATCCACTCGTCCCCGCGGATGACGTGCGTCGTGCGCATCAGATGGTCGTCGACGGCGTGGGCGAAATGATACGTCGGGATGCCGTCGGATTTCAGCAGCACGATGTCCTCGTCGTTCTCCGGCATCTCGATCGTGCCCTTGATCAGATCGGTGAATTTGATCCTGTGCTCCTCGCTGCCGGGCGAGCGCAGCCGCACGACGAAGCTCTCGCCCGCCTGCACACGCAAAAGCGCCTCGTCCGGCGCGATGTTCCGGCACACGGCGTATTTGCCGTAATATCCGGTGCGCTGCTTGTCGCGCTCCTGCGCCTCGCGCGCCGCGGCGCGCGCCTGCTCCGTGCAGAAGCACGGATAGGCCAGCCCCTGCTCCACCAGCCGCCGGGCATAGGCCTGATAGGTCTCGGCGCGGCAGCTTTGCTGATACGGGCCGTAATCGCCCTTCACCTCGCCGGGGGCAACGAAGCCCTCGTCGATCGTCAGCCCGAACTCGCGCAGCCCTTTAAGGATATCGTCCGCGCCGCCCTCGACCTCGCGCTTTTTGTCGGTGTCCTCCAAGCGGAAATAGAACACGCCGCCGGTCGCGTCGGCCGTCAGGCGGTTGACCATCGCCGTGAAGAACGTACCCAGATGCAGATATCCCGTCGGGGACGGGGCGATGCGCGTCACCCGCGCGCCCTCGGGCAGATCGCGCGGCGGATACCGCCGCTCGCAGTCCTCCGGCGTCAGCCGGATCTGCGGGAACATGGCCGCGGCCAAAGCTTCGTTCGTCGTCATAGGCTCTCCTGCTTCCTGTCTGAATAGTCGGCTCCTGCCGGTATTTTTTATATTTTACATTTTTCGGTTGAAAAAGTCAATGGACGTGTGCTAATATAAGAAAGGAAATTTCGCTGCCGCCCCCGCGCGGCGGCGGGATACACGCAGATCACAGAAAAGGGACGGTCATTTTTATGGAAAACGAAACTACCGTGCAGAAAAAACGGGCCCTCAGCCTGATCCAGCCCACCGGCGTGCCGACGCTCGGCAACTATCTGGGGGCGCTGCGCAACTGGGTGACGATGCAGGACGAATTCTCGTGCATCTTCGGCGTAGCGGACCTGCACGCCATCACCGTGCGGCAGGAGCCGGCCAAGTTCCGCCGCCAGATCACGGAAACGTTCGCACTGCTGATGGCGATCGGCCTGGACCCGCAAAAAAACCTGCTGTTCGTGCAGTCGCAGGTCCCGGCGCATACGGAGCTGGCGTGGCTGCTGTCGTGCTGCACGCAGTTCGGCGAGCTGTCGCGCATGACGCAGTTCAAGGACAAATCGCAAAAGCACGCCGATAACATCAACCTCGGCCTGTTCGCCTATCCCACGCTGATGGCGGCGGATATCCTGCTGTATCAGCCGGACTACGTGCCGGTCGGCGCGGATCAGAAGCAGCATTGCGAGCTGACGCGCACGATCGCCGCGCGCTTCAACGGCCTGTACGGCGATACGTTCACCGTGCCGGAGCCGTACATCATGAAGGCCGGGGCGCGTGTGCGCTCGCTGCAGGACCCGACGAAAAAAATGTCCAAATCCGACGAGAACGTCAACGCCTTCATCTCGCTCAAGGACGACAAGGACACGATCATCCGCAAGTTCCGCCGCGCCGTGACCGACAGCGAGGCGTGCGTGCGCTATGCCGAGGGCAAGGACGGCGTCAACAACCTGATGGAGATCTATTCCGCCGTGACGGGCAAAACGCTCGAGCAGATCGAGCAGGAGTTCGCCGGGCGCGGCTACGGCGACCTAAAGACCGCCGTGGGCGAGGCCGTGGCGGCGGAGCTTTGCCCGATCCAAGAGCGGCTGCAGACGCTGCTTTCCGACAAGGCGCAGCTGGAGGCGCTGATGCGCGACGG
>JAJXDX010000018.1:0-492 GCA_021640185.1 Oscillospiraceae bacterium
CGCCGTTCTGCGCGCGAAGGCCGGGCTGCAGCTGGTGCTGACGATGCCGCCGCTGCTGTTCTGCGCCGTGTGCGCCGCGCTGACGTGCGCCGCCACGGCGGCGGGCGGCGTGTGCCTTGTGCTCTCGGTGCTGGCCTACGGGCTGTGTACGACGCTGCTGTCGCTGCTGCTGGGGACGAAGTTCGCGAACTTCGGCTGGACGAGCGAGCTGACGCCGATCAAGCAGAGCGGCGCGGTCGCGTTCTCGCTGCTTGCGGCGATCGTGCTGGCGGTGCTGCCGATCGCGGGGTATCTGCTGTTCGGCTACCTGATCGGCGCGGCGGCGTTCCTGCTTTTGGTCACGGCGGTGCTGCTGACACTGTCCGTCGCGGCGTGGCTGTGGCTGAAAAAACGCGGTGCGGCGGTCATCGCCGGGCAGTAAGCGGCAAATGAGGAGAAAAGGAGCCGAAAGATGAACGACATCATCACCGTCGACCGGCTGTGCAAGCGCTT
>JAJXDX010000018.1:502-14300 GCA_021640185.1 Oscillospiraceae bacterium
CTTCGGCGCTGTGCAGGCGGTCGACGACCTGAGCTTTCGCGTCCGGGAGGGCGAGCTGTTCGCGTTCCTCGGTGTCAACGGTGCGGGCAAATCCACCACGATCAACATCCTGTGCGGCCTGCTGGGTAAGGACGCCGGGCAGATCCGGATCGCCGGGACGACCTTGGAGGAGGATCCCGACCGCGTGCGCCGCACGCTGGGCGTCGTGTTCCAAGGCAGCGTGCTGGACCGGGATCTGAGCGTGCGCGATAATTTGGACAGCCGCGCCGCCCTGTACGGGCTGCGCCGCGGCGAGCGGCAGGCAAGGGTCGATGCCCTTGCCGAGCGGCTGGGCTTTGCGGATCTGCTGTCCCGCCCGGTGGGCAAGCTGTCCGGCGGGCAGCGCCGCCGGATCGACATCGCCCGCGCGCTGCTGCACCGGCCGAGGATCCTGATCTTGGACGAGCCGACCACCGGCCTCGATCCCCAGACCCGCAGCGTGCTGTGGGACGTGATCGGGCAGCTGCGCCGCGACGAGGGCATGACCGTGTTCTTGACCACCCACTACATGGAGGAGGCGGCGGACGCGGGCTACGTCGTGATCTTGGATCACGGCAAGATCGCCGCCGAGGGCACGCCTCTGGCACTGAAAAACGCCTACACCGGCGATACCGTCACCCTCTACGGCGCGGACGAGGCGCAGGTGCGCGCGCTCGGTCTGCCGGTCACCGTGCTGCCGGGCGCGCTGCGCGTGTCCGTGCCGGACACGGCCGCCGCCACCCGCCTGATCGCGGAGCATCCGGCGCTGTTTACGGATTACGAGGTCATCAAGGGCCGCATGGACGACGTGTTCCTTGCCGTGACCGGCAAAAAACTGACGGGAGGCGATGCCGGATGACCGAACTGTGGGCGCTGGTCAAGCGCGACACAAAGCTGTATTTCCGCGATAAGGGGATGTTCTTCTCGTCGCTGATCACCCCGGTGATCCTGTTGGTGCTGTACGGCACGTTCCTCAAAAACGTGTATGAGGATTCGTTTCGCTCCGCGCTGGCCGCGGCCGGCGCGACGGCGAGCGACGCCGTGATCGGCGGCTGCGTCGGCGGGCAGCTGATCAGCTCGCTGCTGGCGGTGTGCTGCGTCACCGTGGCGTTTTGCGCCAACCTGATCACGATCAGGGACAAGACCTCCGGTGTGCGCAGCGACATCTCCATGACCCCGGCCAAGCCCGGCACGGTCGCGCTGGGGTACTATCTGTCCACGCTGTTCTCGGCGCTGATCGTCAGCCTGACCGCGTCGGCGTTCTGCTTCGGCTATCTGGCGATGGTCGGCTGGTATCTGTCGGTCGGCGACGTGCTTTTGCTGCTGCTCGACGTGCTGCTGCTGACGATGTTCGGCACGGCGCTCGCCTCGTGCGTCAACTTCTTTTTGACCACCGACGGGCAGGCCAGCGCCGTCGGCACGATCGTTAGTGCGGGCTACGGCTTTTTGTGCGGCGCGTATATGCCGTTGGCCAGCTTTTCGGACGGGCTGCAGCACGTCATGGGCTTTCTGCCCGGAACGTACGGCACCTCGCTGCTGCGTGCGCACGCGCTGCGCGGCGTGTTCTCCGCCATGCGCGATGACGGGTTCCCCGCCGAGGTCGTCGAAAAGATCGGCGACAGCATCGACTGCAACCTGTATTTTTACGGTACGCAGGTCGGCGACGGGATCAAGGCGCTGATCTTGGCCGGCACGATCGTTCTGCTGATCGGGCTGTACGTGCTGTTCTGCCGTTTGGCGGCAAAACGCGCCGGGCGGTGAGGTGACCCCAAAAAAGAGGACGGATGCTCCGTCCTCTTTTTTTGCCCGAAGGGCTTGACAAACCGGGAAAAGTACGGTATAATGCGCGTAAAGCGTTTTTGCTTTACATCAAAACGACGGAGGGGACGGGCGATGAGCACCGCGGCCGCAACGGGCAAAGACCTGAAGATGGCGCTGCTGCTGGACTTCTACGGCGATATGTTGACCGAGAAGCAGCGCAGCATGGTCGATCATTACTACAACGACGACCTGTCTCTGGCCGAGATCGCCGAAAACGAGGGCATCACGCGGCAGGGCGTGCGCGATTCCATCAAGCGGGCCGAGGCGCAGATGCGCGAGATGGAGGAGCGGCTGGGCCTCAGCCGCCGCTTCACGCAGATCTGCGAGGACGCGCAGGCGATCGCCGATCTGGCGGCCTCGATCCGTCAGCTGGGCGCAGCGCCCGGCATCCCGCGCGAGATCGCGCAGCAGGCACAGCAGATCGAAGTGCTGGCCGACGGGCTGCGGCGCGCGGACTAAGACCGTTTTTCTGTTATCCGGGAAAGGCAGGTGAGCCGGTTGGCATTCGAGGGCTTGAGCGAAAAGCTGGCGGCATCCTTCAAAAAGCTGCGCAGCAAGGGCCGCCTGACGGAAGGCGACGTGCGCGACGCGATGCGCGAGGTGCGTCTGGCGCTGCTGGAGGCGGACGTCAACTATAAGGTCGCGAAGGACTTCACGAACAAGGTCGTCGAGGCGGCGGTGGGCGAAAAGGTCATGGAGAGCCTGACGCCCGCGCAGATGGTCATCAAGATCGTCAACGAGCAGCTGACCGCCCTCATGGGCGGACAGGCCGAGCCGCTCGGCCGCAGCAACCGGCCGCCCACAGTCATCCTGATGTGCGGCCTGCAGGGCTCCGGTAAGACCACGCACAGCGCGAAATTGGCGCGCTTGCTCAAAAGCAAGGGACACCGTCCGCTGCTCGTCGCGTGCGACATCTACCGTCCCGCCGCCATCGATCAGCTGTGCGTCGTCGGCGAGCGCGCGGGCGCGCCGGTGTTCACCATGGGCACGGAGGATCCGGTCAAGATCGCCCGCGCGGCGGTCGCCCATGCGCGCGACCACGGCAACGACTATGTGATCGTGGATACCGCCGGCCGTCTGCACATCGACGAGCAGCTGATGGACGAGCTGAAAAACATCCGCGCCGCCGTCGAACCGACCGAGATTCTGCTGGTCGTCGACGCGATGACCGGCCAAGACGCGGTCAACGTCGCGTCCGCGTTCGACGAGGCGCTGGGCATTACGGGCGTGATCCTGACGAAGCTCGACGGCGATACCCGCGGCGGTGCGGCGCTGAGCGTGCGTGCCGTCACCGGCAAGCCGATCAAGTTCGTCGGCATGGGCGAAAAGCTGGAGGATCTGGAGGTCTTCCACCCCGACCGTATGGCGTCCCGCATCCTCGGGATGGGGGATATGCTCTCGCTGATCGAAAAGGCGGAGCAGCAGGTCAGCGAGAAGGAAGCCGAGGAGCTGGCCCGCAAGCTGCAGGAGGATCGGTTCGACCTTAGCGATATGCTCGATCAGCTGCGCCAGATCCAAAAGATGGGCGATCTCAAAAGCGTGCTTGGCATGATCCCCGGCATGGGGCGGCAGATCAAGGATATCGATATCGATCCGCGCCAGTTCTCCCGTGTCGAGGCGGTCATCCTCTCGATGACGCCCGCCGAGCGCGCGAAGCCGGAGATGATCAGCCCCTCGCGCAAGCGGCGCATCGCCGCCGGCTGCGGCCAAAGGGTCGAGGACGTCAACCGTCTGCTCAAGCAGTACGACGGGATGCGCCAGATGATGAAGCAGCTGAAAAAAATGGGCAAAAAAAGCGGCGGACGCGGCATGGGGATGATGCCCGGGATGCCCGGGATGCCCGCCATGCCGGGCATGTCCGGCATGGGCAAGCAAAAGCGCGGCAAGCCGGAACCGGGCGCTCTGCCCCGGCAGCACGGACGCCGTCGGTAAAAACGACTTCTGCCCGCGGCCGTTTCGGCTTGCGCGGTGAAGATATAACAGCAATGGATAAATTTTGGAGGTAATGTATCATGGCAGTCAAGATCCGTCTGCGCCGCACCGGCGCGAAGAAAGCCCCGTCCTATCGCGTCGTCGTCGCCGATTCCCGCTATCCGCGTGACGGCCGCTTCATCGAGGAGATCGGCTATTACGATCCGCTGACCGAGCCGGTCACCATCAAGATCGACATGGAGAAGGCCAACAACTGGATCCAGAACGGCGCGCAGCCGACCGATACGGTCAAGGCGCTGCTCAAGAAGGCCGAAGAGAACAAGTAAGCGGCCCCGAAAACGGGTGGAGGTGTTCACGATGAAAGAACTTCTGACGACGCTCGCCAAGGGCCTTGTCGACGATCCCTCTGCCGTCGTGGTGGAGCAGGACGAGCCGGCGGAGGACGGCACGGTGGTGTTCCACCTGCACGTCGCGCCGGACGACATGGGCCGCGTCATCGGCAAGCAGGGCCGCATCGCCAAGGCGATGCGCACCGTCATGCGCGCCGCGGCGACCCGGCAGGATCTGAAAGTCGCGGTCGAGATCGACTGATCTTTGCCGCACACACGCAAAAGCGTCTGCCGCGGCAGACGCTTTTGTTCGTTATCCCGCTGTTGCAAGGAGGGGCATCATGCCGCAAAAACCGTTTTTGGAAGCCGGACAGATCGTCAGCACGCACGGCGTGCGCGGCGAGGTGCGCGTGCAGCCGTGGTGCGATTCGCCCGCACAGTTCGCCGGGTTCACCCGACTGTTCTGGGATGCGGCGGGCACGCGCCCGGTGCGCCTGCACGCCCGCCCGCACGGCAGCGTCGCGCTGGCCAAAATCGAAGGGATCGACACGGTGGAGGCCGCCGCCGCATTGCGCGGCCGGATGCTGTATGTCGATCGGCGGGACATCCGCCTGCCGCGTGGGCATCATCTGGTGCAGGATCTGATCGGGATCACCGTCATCGATGCCGACACCGGCGAGCGCTACGGCACGCTGACCGACGTCAGCCAGACCGGCGCCAATCCGGTCTATCATATGCAGACCGCGCGGGGCGAGGTGCTGATCCCCGCCATCCCGTCGGTCGTCATCTCGATCGATACGAAAAACGACATCCTGCGGCTGCGGCCGATGAAGGGGCTGTTCGACGATGCGCTTTGATATCCTCACCCTGTTCCCGGATATGTTCTCGCCGGTGTTCGGCGAGAGCATCATCGGCCGCGCGCGCGAGCGCGGGCTGCTGGACATCCGCTGCCACCAGATCCGCGACTATACCAAAAACAAGCAGATGCAGGTGGACGATTATCCTTACGGCGGCGGGATGGGCATGGTCATGTTCCCGCAGCCGATCGCCGATTGTTTTGCCGCCGTCTGTGCGGATGTCGGCACACGGCCGCACCTGATCTATATGTCGCCGCAGGGGCACACCCTGACGCAGCAGCGCGCGCGTCAGCTGGCACAGCTGCCTGCCGTGGCTATCCTCTGCGGGCATTACGAGGGCGTGGACGAGCGGGTGCTGGATGCCTTGGTCGACGAGCAGATCTCGATCGGCGATTACGTCCTCACGGGCGGCGAGATCCCGGCGATGGCGCTGATCGACTGCGTTTCGCGCATGATCCCCGGCGTGCTGGCGGACGAGGTCTGCTTTACGGAGGAGAGCCATTTCTCCGGCCTGCTCGAGTACCCGCAGTCCACCCGCCCGGCCGAGTGGGAGGGCCGCAGCGTGCCGCCGATCCTGCTGTCCGGCCACCATGCGAACATCGCCCGCTGGCGGCGGCAGATGTCCCTTATCCGCACGCGGCAGCTGCGCCCGGATATGCTGGAAAACGCCGAATTGACGGCCGAGGACCGGGCTTTTCTGCGCAGCTTGGACGAGGAACAGAGCGGTGGATGAACCGGGCATTCCCTGACTGAGGTTTGCGCTATGCCCAAAAACCATCCACATTTTTAGGCGATCCGCCGGATGCGTCCGTCAAATTTCGGCGAAAATCGGATAGTCGTCCAAACTTGCGACGCAAAGGAACAAACCGATTGACTTGCCCCTGTTTTGTGCTATAATAAACCTTAGGACATGGTCAAATGTCAGGTTTTTCCGTTGCCCGCGCCCGGCGCGGGGGCGTCGCCGTGCACAAGGCACGGCGCAGCGCAGTCGTTCGGCGCTTTTGCCGGACGAACAGTGAAAGAAGGAGCGATCGTCATGTGTGTTAAAGATGTCATCGTGCAGAACCAGGTCGGCCTGCACGCCCGCCCCGCCACGTTCTTCATCCAGAAGGCTAACGAGTTCCGTTCTTCCATCTGGGTCGAAAAGGAAGAGCGCCGCGTCAATGCCAAAAGCCTGCTGGGTGTGCTGTCGCTCGGCATCGTGGGCAACACGCCCATCCGCCTGATCGCGGACGGCCCGGACGAGGAGAAGGCCGTCGAAGCGCTGGTCAAGCTGGTCGAGAGCGGTTTCGCCGAGTAATGGCGTAACGGCCCTCCGCCTTGCGGCTTTTGCTTTTTTGTCGTTTGCCGGGTCGCGGCGCGGGGAAGCCCGCCTGCTGCCCGGTCTTTTTTTGCCCGAAACCGTCGAGATCTGTAATAATCAGCAGAAACTATACAGATAGGATGATCGAAATGGAGCGGATCTTCGATTCTCACGCCCATTATCTGGATGCGGCGTTCGATCCCGACCGCGCGGCGGTGCTGGACGCGCTGCCGCAGCAGGGCGTCGGCGCGGTGGTGGAGGCGGCCGTCGATGCCGCGTCCGCCAAGCAGGCGCTGCGTCTGGCGGCGCGCTATCCGTATATCCGCGCGGCGGTCGGGATCCACCCGGAGGCCGCCGGACGGACGACGGATGATGCGCTGCGCCTGATCCACGATCTGGCGACGGATCCGCTGTGCTGTGCGATCGGCGAGATCGGGCTGGACTATCATTATCCGGACGGCTGTCCGCGGGACGTGCAGCGGGCATGGTTCTGCCGCCAGCTGGCGCTGGCGAACGAACTGCACCTACCTGTGATCGTGCATGACCGTGACGCGCACGAGGATACCTTGGCGATCCTGCGCGAATACCGGCCGCGCGGCGTGCTGCACTGCTTTTCCGGCAGCGTGGAGATGTTGCGCAACATCCTAGATCTGGGGATGTCGATCGGTCTGGGCGGCGCGGTCACGTTCAAAAACGCGCGCCGTCCGGCGGCCGTGGCGGCCGCCGTCCCGGCAGACCGCCTGCTGCTGGAAACGGACGCGCCGTATATGGCGCCGGAGCCGTGCCGCGGGCAGCGCTGCACCTCGGCGCTGATCCGCCACACGGCATCGCGCATCGCCGAACTGCGCGGCACGTCCGTGGACGAGGTGCTGCGCGATGCCTCCCGCAATGCGGCGGCGCTGTTTGGCTTTTCGGCGCTGCCGTGCCCGTGAGCACGCAGCACCGGGCGGCCGGACCGGCCAAAGACCCGGCCGCCGACCTGATCGTGCATCCGCTGCCGCCGATCTGGGACGAGCGCTCGCGCGTGTTGATCTTGGGGTCGTTCCCGTCGGTTCGCTCGCGCGCGGACGCGTTTTATTATGCCCATCCGCAAAACCGGTTTTGGCGCGTGCTGGCGGCCGTGTTCGATGCGCCCGTGCCGCAGGGCGTGCCGGAAAAGACCGCCTTTTTGCATGAACACGGGCTGGCGCTGTGGGACGTGGTCGGTTCGTGCCGGAGCAGCGGCTCGTCCGACAGCTCCATCCGGCAGGCGGAGCCGAACCCGGTGGACGAGCTGCTGCGCCGCTGCGGCGCGCAGCGCGTCGCCGTCAACGGCGGCACGGCCGCCCGGCTGTACGACCGCTATCTGCTGTCCCGCACGGGCCTGCCCGCCGTGCGGCTGCCGTCGACCAGTCCGGCCAATGCGTCATGGTCGCTTGAACGATTGACCGAGGCGTGGCGCGCCGCGCTTCGCTGATGAAAGGAAAGGGAACACCATGCAGCTGATCATCGCCACGAACAATGCCCATAAACTGACCGAGATCCGGCAGATCTTGGGCGGCCGCTTCTCGTCGATCGTGTCCCTGCGCGAGGCCGGGATCGATCACGAAACGGTCGAGGACGGCACCACCTTCATGCAGAACGCCGAAAAGAAAGCACGCGAGATCGCCGAACTCTCCGGCTGCTGCGCCTTGGCGGACGACAGCGGCCTGTGCGTCGACGCGCTCGACGGCGCACCGGGCGTGTATTCGGCGCGGTTCTGCGGCGTGCACGGCAACGATCTTGAAAATGACCGCCTGCTGCTCGAGCGCCTGCAGGGCGAGCCGCACCGCGGCGCGCACTTCACCTGCGCCGTCGCGCTGGTGCGGCCGGACGGCAGCACCCTGCGCGCGGAGGGGCGCGTGTACGGCCTGATCGCCCGCGAGATGACGGGGGAGAACGGCTTCGGCTACGATCCGCTGTTCTATTTGCCGGACTACGGCTGCACGCTGGCGCAGTTGACGGCGGAGGAGAAAAACGCCGTCAGCCACCGCGGCATCGCGCTGCGCCGCCTGCTCTCGCTGCTGCCCGAAAACGACCGGTGACGGCCGTTTTTCCAAGCGGATACTTGCTTTTCTCGCCCGGATATGGTATGATCGGATATAGATAGATAATAAAGCAGGACAGGAGCCGTCAAAAAAAGACCGAAAAAGGAGCGACGACCTATGCAGACCCCAGAACAGCATATGCAAAAAAAGATCGCCATCATGGAGCGGTGTTACGACTGTTATGCGGAGCACGGCCTGACCGGCACGGGTATCCAGCAGCTGGCCGACGCGTGCGGCTGCACGAAGGGAAACTTGTATTCCTACTTCAAAAATCTGGACGAACTGATCATCGAATCGACCGCCTACTGCATGGCGAAGGTCGAGGACGATTTCATGGCCAAGGCACCGGCCGACCCGAAGGACGTGATGCGCTTCATCGAGGAAGTGCCGTACTGGACGGCGCGGGAGCACGGCAAAAAATACCGCCTGATGTACCAGATCTATACCCACCCGAAATATATCGAGCACGGCAAGAAGTTCTTCGAGGGCGTCAACGAGCGCTATACCGCCTACGCTAAGCTGCTCGAGGGCAAGATCGGCATCCCGTACACGGTCATCACGCCGATGATCTTCATCCTCGTGCGTGCCTGCGTCCATTATGCGATGTTCGAGGACGAGTATTACCTCAAGCAGCAGCTCGATCTCCTCAAGCAGGGCGTCGAACTGTTCAGTGAAAAGTACCGTGGGCAGATCCTTGCCGCGGACGGAAAATAACGGATCAAACGGCAAAGGCCGCTGCCCACATCGTGGGCAGCGGCCTTTGCGTTCGGTTTATGGGGTCTTACAGCGCCAGACCGTGACGGACGAAGCAATAGCGGCCGTCCCAGTCGGCATTATGTCCGCCGCACCACAGCGGGCTTTCCTCGAAGAACGAGAACGGGCAGACCACGTACGACTCGCCGCTCTTCAGGTGATGCGGGCCGAGCAGATCGCGCAGGTTGCCGATCATCTCGATCTCGATCGTGTTCTCGCCCTCGTGCAGCAGACCGTCCAGCGGCAGCTCGTACGGATGCCACAGCACCGCCCCGGCATCCCGGCCGTTGACGCGCACGCGCGTGACGGTGTCGCACCGTTCGGCAAAGCGCAGGCAGCGCCCGGCACAGTCGGCCGCAGAGAGCGTGACGGTCTTTTTGACCGTCATGCGCCCGGCGAAGAACGGGAAGCCCTGCGGGACGATGTCGCCGGGCAGGACGGCGTCCGGCCGGCGCGTGACCGCAAAGCTGCCGTCATAGCGCGTTGCCCGCCGCTCGAGCGGCGTGAACGCGCCCGGCGTGGTCACGCCGAACTGACCGATCAGGTACACGGCCTCGATCTCCATGTCGTAGGAGAGGAGATTCTTCTGCGATTCGAACACCAGCGCGTCGCGCAGGTTTTGGTATACCTGCTCGCTCTGGGCGAAGTGCACGCTCATCGTCAGCACGTTCTCGCCCTTGATCAATCGGCCGGTGACCGGCAGCCGGCAGAACGAGCGGTCGCGATACCAGCCGTCCGGCACGTTGGCGATGGGATGGCCGTTGAGCGTGAACGTAAAGATCTGCGGCGTTTCCGCCACCAGCCAGACCGGGCCGTCCGGGATCTCGTCCACCGTGAAGCGGAAGGTCATGTCGACGTCGACCGGACGGCCGAGGGCGCACGCCTCCTCTTGGATGTTGTTGATGTGGCGGTGCGTGCCCACCGGCTGCCCGTCGAAGGCATAGTCGCAATAGTCCAGCACCAGTGCGTTCTCGTCGACGGCGGCGATCGTCCACGGCTCGGCCGGATCGAAGGTGAGCGGGCGCAGCGCCGCGGCGGGCGCGGCGGGCGCAAAACGCTCGTCCGGGAAGGCGAACAGCACGACCGAGCCCATGGCGGGCAGCGTGACCGGGACGTTCAGCACGCCGTCCTGCACGGTGTAGGGCAGGGGGATGAGCTTGCCGGTCGCGTCGTCCATGCGGGCGGCGCTGCGCCCGGCGAAGGCGGCGGTGAAGGTGCGCGCCTCCTCGGCGGAGTTGACGATGTAGATCATCGTGCGGTCGTCAAAATACCGCTCGGTCGAGGCGACGCGTTTGGTGTCGCCGGTCAGGCGCAGCGGGCGCTCCCGCTGCGGGACGGCGGCGGCCAGCGCCGCCGGATCGGCATGGCGCGGGCAGCCCGCGGCCAGCGCCGCGATGCGCGGATCCGGCTCGCCGTCGATCAGCTGCGGGATCCGGTCGGCAAACAGCAGCTCGCCGCCTGCGGCGCGGTATTTTTCCAGCAGCTCGACGGTCTCCGCCGACAGCGTCAGCGTATCCGGCACGATCACGGTGCGGTAGCTTTGCCGGCCGACGGTCAGGGCGTCGCCCTGCACCGTGCCGTGCTCCCGCAGGATCCGCTCGTCGCCCAGATGATAGGGCACCTGCGCGTCGTCCAAGGCGGAGAGCAGCCGGTCGAAGCGCTCGTCCAGATTGTGCAGGCCGCAGTTGTGCGCGTTATCGAAGCACAGCCAGCCGGAGCTCATCGGATGGATGACCAGCGTGCCGTACCGGATATCGCCGGTGCGCAGCAGCAGCCCGATGCGGGCGAAATAGTCGTTGAGCGCCTTGTATTCGTCCCACCACGGCTGCTGATAGAACAGCGTCGCGGGATAATCGCGCTTGCGGATGCCGCGCAGGCTGTAGCCCTCCAGATGCTGGCAGATCAGGTTGATCCCGCGCACCATCTGCCATTCGGCGATCCATTTCAGCTCCTCGAAGCTGACGTCCCAGCCGCACAGGGCGAACGTTTCGCTGACCACGGCGTCCTTCCCGGTCTGGGCGGCGACGGAGGCCACCTGCACGGGCGTCGTGGACGGCCCGACGCTGCGCCCCAGCCAGTCCATGCCGGGGATGTCCATGTAGGCGTAGCTGGGCATACACGCGCCGTTGCTGGTCAGCTGGCTCTCCATCGATTCTTCCAGCACCATGTGGCCGGTCAGTTTCGTGCCGTGGGCCCGGCACCAGTCATAGATCTGGTGCATATACGCATCGGTGAACAGGTCGCGCACCGTCTGCCAAAAGCGGAAACGCACATGGGCGCTGTGCGGCGTGTCAAAAAACAGACCGTCCAGCTGCGGCAGCAGCTCCTCGCCGTAGCGGGCGCGGTATTCGTCCGGCAGGATCAGCGACCACGGGATGCCGTTGCGCGACACCTGCGGCTCGTCGGTGAACAGGCCGCCCATCGCGGAAAACTCCTCTTGCCCCAATTCGCGCTCGTACCGCTCGTGCACGGCGTGCAAAAACTCGGCGATCACTGCTTTATCCATCGTGTCGACATAAAACGGATTGACGTCATAGTAGAAGTGCAGGGTCTGCTCCCCGTGCGGCAGGTTCGCGATCGTGCGGGGGGTCTGCCGCGGCGCGTCGACGATCTCGTAACGCAGATATTTCTGCTGGTACTGCTCGCCCATGCCGTTGACGGCGCCTGCGCCAAAGCCGCTGGGCCAGCCGTCCTCGTCATAGCCCCACGCGGACATCCCGCGCTTTTTGCCCTCGTCGATGCCGCAGCGGACGTTGTCCATCCATTCCTTGCCCATGTACGGCGTTTGCAGGCCGCCGCGGGCGTGCATGAAGTAGCCGCCAAGCCCTGCCTCGTCCATCATGGCGATCTGCTGTGCCGACGTTTCGACGTCCAGCTTCTCGTTCCATGACCAGAACGGCAGCGGGCGGTATTCCTTCGGCGGGTCCTGCAGCAGTTTTTCCAGATCTGGCAATGTCATCCCTCTTTCCTCGGCCGTGCGGCCGTATCTTTTCTCTCCCATTATAGCAGGATATTCTCGGCTGTCAATGCCGTGGATGGGATAAAATCGAACGGCATAGCATAAAATGATCGGCACAGCATAATAAGGTAACAGGCATAAAAATATCCCGCGGCATGACGCCGCGGGACATTTGCCGGCCGGGTCATTCCGGCCGCTGGCGTTCTTCCTTTTCGCGGGCGCGGCGGACGCTGCGCTTTTCGCGCCGCGGCAGGCCGGCACCGGCCTCGCCCCCGGCGAACTCCGTCAGGCCGATCGTGCTGCCGCTGTCGCGGAACAGCGGCTTGCCGCCAAGGTCGTAGCGCGTCGTTTCGCCGCCCATGTCGCGGCGGCGGCGCGCCGCGGCATTGACCGGCAGCTGCAGCAGCGCCGCAGCGGCGATCAGCACGCCGACCAAGCTGACGCTGTAGTGGCGGCAGATCAGCTTCCACACGCTCAGCCCCTGATCGGCGCCGCTGGAGGCGATGCGCACGGGGAACTCGTTTTGCAGCGACATGGCCACGATCACGGCGGCCACCGCACCGGCGGCCGCTATGGCGACGGCCAGCAGCGGCAGGCGGTCACGCTCGGCCAAAACGGCGAACAGCACGATCGCTGCCACATAGACGACGGGGATGCCGATCCACACCGGCAGCAGCCACGGCTGCTTTTCGGGCAGCGTCGGGCTGTTCGTCACCACGCCGTAGATCGCGAGGGCTTGCAGGGCAGACAGGATCACCAGCAGGATGCCGGCGATCCACAGGATGGTTTTTGATGCGGTGCGCATGGTCAGTCCTCCTTATGCTGCTGCAGATACCGCTGCGCTTTGAGCAGAGCGATCTGCGTTTTGGCGTCCGGCAGTTCGCCGTTCTCCACGGCCGCGACCAGTTCGTCCAGCGGCCGGCGCTCGGCGGCCAAAAATTCGTCGTCGTCCGGGTGCGCCTCGACGGGGCGCAGCCCCGTGGCCAAAAACAGCCAGATCACCTCGTCGGTGTAGCCGGGCGAGGGGTATAGGCTGCCCAGCGGGATGAACCGCTCGGCGGTCATGCCCGTTTCCTCGGCCAGCTCCCGCCGCCCGGTGGTCAGCGGATCCTCGCCGGGGTCGCGTTTCCCGGCCGGGATCTCGGTCACGACCTGACGGTAGGCATACCGGAACTGCCGTACCAGCAGCACCTGCCGATCCTCCGTCAGCGCGACGACGCCGACGCCGCCGGGATGGCGGACATATTCCCGCGTGGAGGTGCGGCCGTTCGGCAGCTCTACGCTGTCGCGGCGCACGTCGAGCAGCCGCCCGCGGAAGGCCTGCTCCTCGGCGATCGTTTTTTCCGTCAGATCCATGATATACTCCTTTCGGATATAAAGGTGGGGGCATAGATGAAAGGACCGCTGCATTTACAGGAAACGTTGACCCGGCCGGGCACGACCGATCACGGCCGTGTGACGGCGCTGTGCCGCGCGCTGTGTGCGCGCTATCCGGCCTTGCGGACGGTCACGATCGGCCGCAGCGTGCTGGGCAGGCAGATCGAGGCGCTGGTGCTGACGCCGCCGGACGGCGTGGCCGGCGACCGGCAGCGGGTGCTGCTGGCCGCGGCGTTCCATGCGCAGGAATGGCTGACCGCGCTATGCGCCCTGCGCCTGTGCGAGGACGTGTGCCGCGCGCAGGCGGCGCAGCTGCCCCTGTGCGGCGTGCGGCCGGATGCCGCCCTGCGGGAGCGGGAGGTCTGGTTCGTCCCCATGGTCGA
>JAJXDX010000332.1 GCA_021640185.1 Oscillospiraceae bacterium
TGCTTATTTCGCGTGGCGGGCGCCGGACTTTTTTTCCGGCGGGTCGACCGGCAGCACGTGTTCGAACACGCTGACACGCTGCGTGGTGATCGCCCGATCGAGGTGCAGCGAGCCGAAAAACCACTTTTTGCACCGCACCGTATCCTCCAATCCGCCGAGGAACAGGCTGACGCCGTCCGCCCCGCTGTGCGGGGCAAGGCGCAGGCTGACCTTGCGGCTGGGCACGTGCGTGAGCACGTAGTCGACGCTGTTGCCGTGCGCCGCAAGCACCTCGCGGGCGTGGAGCATCTCCTCGGGCGAGGGCATCTCCTCCGCCCACCAGCTTTTGCCGGGGACGCGGAACTCGCGGTCCTCGCTCTCGCCGCCGCCGAAGGTAAAGAAGGTCTTGCCCTCGATCTGATAGATCTCGCCGCGCAGCAGATGCACCAAGCGGTCGTTGATCACCTGCGCGCGGCCACCGTTCCATTCCGTGACCGGGTACTGCGCCAAGAGATCGAAATTCTCGTGCCGGCCGTCGAGGAACGCGATCGTGTATTTTTGCTTACCGATGCGCGCAAGGCGCTTTTGCTCGGCCGCGCTGCCGTCCCAGATGAAGCCGAAATCGCCGCACACCAGCAGGGTGTCCCCCTTTTTCAGGCGGCGCACCGCCGGCGCCTCCAGCCGGGCGGCATCGCCGTGCATATCTCCGGTGACATAGATCATGGCCTTCTCTCCTCCCCGCGCGCCGCAGAGCGCGCGATCTTTTTTCGGATTTTTGCCGCAAAGCCCTTTGCATCGGGCGGATCTTGTGGTATACTGAACTGACGGTGACTTTTTCGGCCGATCGGCCGAATAAGTCCATTATACTACAGATCGGGTGGGATCGTCTATGCCGAAAACACATTTTTCGGCGCGAATTTTTTCGCGCTTTGGTCACGCGCGGCGGGGGATGCGCCGTGCCGCGGCCGCCGCGGCGACGCTGCTGATGCTGCTGTGCGCCGCGCTGCCCGCATACGCCGAGGGGGCCGAAAACGCCGATACGGGCTATGCCCTGCCGGACGGCGTGACGATTGATGCCGAAAGCGCGATCTTGGTCAGTCTGGGCTCCACGGCCGAGCAGGACGCGGTGCTGTTCGGCCGCGACGCGGACGGCGTGCACGCGCCGGGATCGATGATCCGCTTTGCGGTGGTGGCCTACGCGCTGTCCCGCGTGGAGGAAACGGGCATGGATCTGGATACCGCCACCGGCAGCTACACCAAAGAGATGTTCGACGCCTTCGTCGCGGGGACAGGCGTGCCGACCGCGAACATGGCCTTCGGCGAAACGTGGACGCTGCGCGATCTGCTGATCGCGTCGTTCTTCCACAGCGCCAGCGACGCGGTGACGACGCTGGCCTTCGCGATCGACGGCGGCGTGAACGAGTTCGTGCGCGGGATGAACGCCTTCGCCGACCGGATCGGCTGCGACTGCACGCACTTCGCGAACGTGACGGGGCTGGATTCGCTGAGCCAATACACGACCCCGCGGGACGTGTACCGGATCATCCGCTATGCGATGCTGCACTACTCCCCCTTCGAGGATATCGTTTCCGTCCGGCAGCACAAGATCGTGCCCAAGGCGGGCGGCAAGGAGCGCACGCTGGTGGCCTCGAACAGTATGCTGCAAAGCTCCAGCACGTATTACTATTCCCCGCTGGTGTTCGGGCGCACGGGACTGTCCGACCGCGAGGGGCGCACCTGCGCCTCCGTGGCGCGGGACAGCGGCTATGAATACCTGACGGTGGTGATGAGCTGCCCGGAGGAGAACGCCGCGGGACAGGGCGGCGTGCATTACCGCGACACGCGCACGCTGATGCGCTGGGCGTTCAACAACTTCCGCTTCGCGACCGTTTTGGCCAAAAGCGAGATCTTGGCGACCGTGGGCGTGCGCCTGTCGTGGAGCACCGACCGCGTCAATCTGATCCCGGCGACCGAATTTTCCACCGTGGTGGAGAACAAGCTGGCCGCCGATCAGGTGATCCGCAAGGTCACGCTGTACGAGCGCGAGATCGACGCGCCGGTGGAGAAGGGGCGCGTGCTCGGCAAGGTGGAGCTGATCGTCAACGTCGATCAAAAGCTGGGCGAGGTGGATCTGGTCGCCGCCGACGAGATCGAGCGCAACTGGCTGCTGTATGCCTGGAGCGGCGTGCAGGGCTTTTTCACCTCGATCTGGTTTTGGGTGGGGATCGGCGTGCTGATCCTGCTGATCATCGGCTATATCATCCTCAACATCGTCTACAATCGGCGCCGCCGCCGCGACCGGCTGACGAAGGTCGGCCGTCAGCGCTGACGCGCCCGACCGGAAAGGAGCCGACCATGGCCGAGCAGCGGCTGACCGACGTCGCCTATATCCGCGATCTGCTCTCGCGGCACGGGTTCTCCTTTGCCAAAAAGCTGGGGCAGAACTTTTTGATCAACCCCTCCGTCTGCCCGCGCATGGCGGAGGCCTGCGGCGCATCGCCGGACACCGGCGTGCTGGAGATCGGCCCCGGCATCGGCGTGCTGACGCGGGAGTTG
>JAJXDX010000333.1 GCA_021640185.1 Oscillospiraceae bacterium
GGCGCGGTCCATGTTCAGGTACGGCAGGTGGAACACCGCGCCCATGCGGCTGTGGGCGTGCGGCGTGTATTTCTCGGTCAGGCGAGCTACCCGCTCCGGGTATTCCGCCATATATTCGTTGACGAGCAGCGGTTCGTCCAGACGTAGGCGGTCCGCCGCGTCGTCCAGCCCGGCGTACACGAACACCCGGCGGATCCCCACCGCCGCGCCGCCGAGGAAGTGCAGCTCCACCGTGCTCTCGCGCCCGGCGGTCAGCGGCGGCAGCGTAAAGAACACGTTGCGCGCGGCGCGCACCAGCGGTTCTTCCGTCCGGGCGGCGAACATCTGCCCGTCCGCCGACAGCGTGTAGGCGAACGCGTCCTGCGTGCCGTCGTGCAGCTCCTCGATCTCCAGCGTCAGCGATGCGTCGCTCTGCGGTGCAGACAGCACGAAACGCAGCCCGTCGCCGGGCTGCGCGAAACGAATGGCCGCGTGCGTCCGTTCGGACACACCCAGCGTATAAGATATGTGCTCAAGCTTTGCGGCACCGAGCGGTAAAAGCCGCTCGGCCTTTGCCGAAAAGCACAGCACGGGCGCATCGGGCGGAACGGAACAGGGAGCTTTCATCATCATCGGTCACCTCAAAAAACCAAAAGAAAACGGAATACCCGGCGGTCAGCGGCTGAGCAGATCCCAGCGCAGACGGCCGCCCTCCTCGATCAGAGGAATGAACACCGGCATCTCCTGCCGGCCGGCAGAAGCGCTGTTCGGCGAATGGATCGCCATCCACAGTGCGCCCGCCTTATCGCGAAAGATCATGCCGTGCCCGCCGTCATAGCACCCGGTGAGCGACCGGGTGTACAGCCGATCGTTTTCCTGCCGCCACGGTCCGGTCACCTTGCCGCTGTCGCTGACCGCGACGCCGACGCAGTAGCCGCCGTTATCGCGGTTAGACCACAGCATCAGCAGCGTCCCGTCCGTGCAGCGGTACAAAAAGCAGCCGTCCGTGATCGTGTTCGTCGCCCACGGCGCGTCGTCGGCACGGAAAAGCTGCGTCGGCGCGGCGGTCAGGCGGGTCAGATCCCGGCTCATCGGCGCGCAGAGCATCCGCCCCACGCGATCCGGCGTGCCGGTGTGTTCGCCGCACCAGACCATCCACGGCTGCCCGTCCTCATCGACGACCAGCGTGCCGTCGATCGCATCCGCCCCGTGCGGCGTGACATGGCCGTCCGAGACTTGGGTGAACGGGCCGTCCGGCCGCTCGGCGCGGAACACCGCGCAGCCGCGGCTGCCGGTGACCGACGAATGGTAAGAGGCGAACATATAGAACGCCCCGCCGTAGGCATAGACCTCCGGCGCCCACGGATCGCCGTCGTAGCCGTCCGGCGGCGTGACGCAGGTGTACGGCCCCAGCCAGCCGCCGTCCAGCCGGTCGCTGATGTACAGCTGCCACCACGTGGTATACATATAGTACACGCCGCCGTGCAGCAGGACGAACGGATCGCGCACACCGCCGCCGATGCCGCTCTCGACCACCGCCTCGGCATAGCCGATCGGGACGCGCGCCCGCGTCGTCGCCGCGGCGGTCGCGGCCGAGGTCGGATGCGTCGTTTTCGGTGCGCCGACGATCGTCGAGCCGGAGGGGGCAGTCGTGCGTGCGGACGGGCCGGTGACCGGCGCGCCGGGCGCGGACGCACTGCCCGTCGTGCCGGTGCCTGTACCGCCGGTGGACATCGTCGTGCTGCCCGTGGTGTCCGGCGGCATTTCCGTGCCGATCGGCGGCACGGCGGAGGACGGCGTATCCTGCTGTCCTCCGGCTGCGCCGCAGCCGGAGAGCAGGAGGAACGGGACGAGCAGCAGGCTCAAAGCGCGGCCGACCGGGCGCTTCGCGCCGATCACAGCCGGACCAGCCGCGCGATATACACCTTCGTGTCGTGCGGGGCGACGTAGGGGTTCATGTACGTGCTCTGCACGCCGATGTCCTCGCCGGTGAACACGTCGGTCATCGCGAAGCCGTAGCCGCAGCGGGCGGGCAGGCCGAGGTTCTCGAAATACAGGTGGATATCGCCGCCGTCCTCGCTGAAGTTCGTGAAGGCGAAGGCGTACTCCCCGTTCGAGAGGTGCTTGAAGAACACCTTGCGGTCGGCGAACCACGGGTGCTCCAGCACGATCGGCGGGCGCGCCTCCTCGTCCTGATCGATGCGGATCAGGGTCTTGTTCGTCATCAGGCGGCGGCATTCGTCGTTGACGCTGCGGATATCGCAGCCCATCATCAGCGGGGCGCTGCACATACACCACAGCGAGAACTGCGTGCGGTACTCGGCATCGTTGCTGCCGCCCTCGCCCGCCTTGCCCTTGCCGTACATCCCGACGGTGAGCATATCCACGTCGTTGAAACAGCCGGGCGCGGAGCAGCCCAGATGGCCGAGCTGGCTGAGCAGGATGTTCTTGTAGGACTCGAAATTATCGAAAATATCGCCGGTGGAGCGGTACAGGTG
>JAJXDX010000334.1 GCA_021640185.1 Oscillospiraceae bacterium
TGGCGGGCATAGCCGCCGTAGGTATCGACGATGATCTTGCGTCCGGTCAGGCCGGTGTCGCCCTGCGGCCCGCCGACGACGAAGCGCCCGGTGGGGTTGACATAGATCTTGGTCTGCTCGTCCATCAGCTCGGCCGGGATGACCGGACGGATGACCCGTGCGATGACGTCCTGCCGGATCTGCTCGAGCGAGGCGGACGCACTGTGCTGCGTGGACACGACGACGGCCTCGATCCGCGCCGGGCGGTCGTCGACATATTCGACGGTGACCTGCGCCTTGCCGTCCGGGCGCAGATAGGGCAGCGTGCCTTCCTTACGCAGCTGAGCCAGCCGCTTGCACAGCGCATGGGACAGCGAGATCGGCAGCGGCATCAGTTCCGGCGTTTCGTCGCAGGCGTAGCCGAACATCATGCCCTGATCGCCCGCGCCGATGCGGTCGTAGGCGTCGGTCGATGCGTCGCTGCGGCTTTCGAGCGCGTCGTTGACGCCCATCGCGATATCCGGCGACTGGTCGTCGATCGCGGTCATGACGGCGCAGGTCGCGCCGTCGAAGTTGCCTTCCTCACCGTTGTAGCCGATCTCTTTGATCACGCGGCGGGCGATGGACGGGATATCGACATAGCAGGAGGTCGAGATCTCGCCCATCACGGTGACGACGCCGGTCGTGCAGAACGTTTCGCACGCGACGTGGGCGTTGGGATCCTTTTCGATGATCGCATCGAGCACTGCGTCGGAGATCTGGTCGCAGATCTTGTCGGGATGCCCTTCGGTGACGGATTCGGACGTGAAAAGATGCTTTTCCATGGGGGTTCTCCTTCTCTGGTTTTATTCGACAAAAAACGCCCGGCGACCGCCGAGCGTTGAGATGGACGCAGATCCGATATTCTCATCACTCATCTTTCGGTCTTCACCGCAGGATTTGGCACCTTATGGCTCACGCCACAGGTTGTCGGACATCACAGGGCCTGTTCCCTCCGTCGCTCTTGATAAGGTGGTAGATATATGGTCGTCTTGCAGACGATTTTTGTCAGCTGACATTATAGCACGGCTTTGCCGGATCGTCAACCGTCAGATTTTGCCGCTCCAGACGAGCAGGATCACGACCAGCGTGGCGAACACGAACAGCGCGGGCAGCCAAGCGGGGAAGCGGCGGCCGGTCTTTCCCTCGCCGCTCTGCGGCAGCAGGCGCGCCGCACGCAGCGCGCGGGACACGCCCTTGTACAGCAGCACTGCCAGCGTGGCGTTGAGTGCGCATTTGAGCAGGTTGAAGGGCAAAAACACCGGCAGCAGCATCCCGACGACGGTGCTGCGCGGCACGCCCATGTACAGCGGGGTGATCAGCCAGTTCCACAGCAGCATCCCGGCCGTCGCACATAGCGAGCCGATGCCGAGCCCCGCGACCGCGCCGCCGATCGTCCGGCGCCGCCGGTACAGCAGCGCCGCCGGGCAGACGAACAGGCAGGAGGACAGCACGTTCATCAGCAGGCCGATCGCGCCGGTGTCGCTGATCGTGACGGCCTCCACCGCCGCGACGACGGCGCACATGATCGCCCCGTCGAGCGGGCCGAGCAGAAAGCCGCCGATCACCAGCAGCACGTCCTTCGGTTCGTACTTAAGGAACGCGACCGCCGGGATCCGGATCAGCGCGACGGCGGCGTAGGCCATCGCACAAAGCAGCGCCATCACACACAGGCGGCGCAGACGTTCACTATCGTTTTTCATCGTTCATCCCTCCGTGCAACATAAAGAAAAAAGCCTTGCGGACGACTGTCCGACAAGGCGGTAAGGCAGGGCGCACGGCGGCAGCAGCGCTGCCGACGGATCGTCGTTTTTCGCCTTCTCCCATCCGGACTATTACCGTCGGTCCCGGAATTCCACCGGGTCAGTGCCGCCGAAGCGGCAGTTGCGGACTGTTACCGCCGGTGGGGATCTTCACCCCGCCTTGAAGGACCGTATGCACACAGTATAGCGCGTTTTTTGCCGATCGTCAAGAGGGGCCGATCAGCCTTTTTCGGTGTAGCGGGCGACGGCCAGCCGGTCACACCGCTCGTTTTCCGGATGCCCGGCGTGCCCCTTGACCCAGACGAACGTGACATCGTGCCGGGAGAGCAGCGGCAGCAGCCGCTGCCACAGGTCGACGTTGAGCGCGGGCTTGCCGTCCGCTTTTTTCCAGCCCTTTTTCTGCCAGCCGTACAGCCAGCCCTTCGTCACCGCATCGGTGACATAGCGCGAATCGCTCGTCAGCGTGACGCGGCATGGCTCTTTGAGCGCCGAGAGCGCCTCGATCACCGCCGTCAGCTCCATGCGGTTGTTCGTCGTTTCTTCTTCGCCGCCGGACAGTTCTTTTTCTGTGCTGCCGTAGCGCAGCACGGCCCCCCAGCCGCCGCGCCCCGGATTGCCGGAACACGCTCCGTCGGTAAAGATCTGTACCTGCTTGCGCGTATCTTCCGCCATGATCTGGCCTCCTTTACGAT
>JAJXDX010000335.1:0-2152 GCA_021640185.1 Oscillospiraceae bacterium
ATCTTCTCCTGCACGGTGGTTACGATCAGCCGCATGACGGGGTTGCTGTAGGAGGTGAAGCTGTCGGTGATCGAATAGATCAAATTGACCATCAGCATGGGCGAGAGCATGGGGAACGTCACCTTCCAAAACATCTCCCACCGCGTCGCGCCGTCGATGGACGCCGCCTCGTACAGCGTGCCGGGCACGGCCTGCAGCCCGGCCAAAAACAGCAGGATCTGGATGCCGGAGCGCCACGACAGTTCGAAGATGTCGTTCGAGGTGTTCACGATCACGCTGATCACCCCGCTGCCGATGCCAAGGCCCTGCAGCAGGTCGTTCAGCGCCGTCACTTGGAACAGCTGCGAGGTCTTTTCGCCGGACAGGATCATTTTGGACATATAGTCGCCGTTGATGATGTCGATGATCACGCCGGAGGCGATGATCACCGGCAAAAAGAACACGGCGCGCGCCACCGTCCGCCCGCGGAACTTTTCATTGAGCAGCAGCGCCATGATCAGGCTGAACACCAAGATCAGCGGCACCTGATACAGCAGATCCTTCACCGTTTCGACCAGCAGGGGGACGAACTCGCTGTCCTCGGTGAAGGCGATGCGGAAATTCTCCAGCCCGATGTGGCGGCTCTCGAAGCCGCCCACGCTGATCTTCAGCTCGCGGAAGCTGTAGAGCAGCGACTGCACGAGCGGGCGGGCATACACCAAAAAGAACCCGACGAGCCAAAACCCGATGAACCCGTATCCGACCAGCGACTTTTTGCGCTCGTAGCTCATTTTCCCGCGCCGTTTACCGCGCATCGCCATCTCCTCCCTTCACGACGGTGTAGGACAGGCCGCGAAGCACCGCGCCGTCCACGGTCGCCTCGCGTTCGGTCGCGTTGACCAAGATGACGGTGCCGTTTTCGTACACGGTGCGCGACACACCGGGCAAGATCTGCACATAGTCCGCGATCGCCGCGCCCGCCGCCGGGGCAAGCGCCGCCTTCAGTTCGCGGTACTGCTCGGCGGCCTTCGCCGTCCATTCGGACAGCCGCGCATCATACAAAGCGGTGTAGGCCGTGTCCTGCAGGCGCTCGTCCTGCCCGTCGCCGTCGTCATACAGCCGATAATACAGCGAGGAACCGGTCGCGATCGCCGTCAGCAGCGCCGCGCGCGGATCGTCGGACAGGTTGACCGCGCCGCCCGCACAGGGGCGCAGCCCGTTCATCACCAAGGCATAAAACGGCACGCTCTCGTCGGCGATGTCGTACCCGCTCGCCGTGTCCGGCGTGTCCAGCACGGCCGACGCGGCCGCCAAAAGATAGCTGTTGCCGCCGAAGACCATCACGTCCTTGCCGCTCTGCCGCAGGCTGCCGGCAGCCTGCGCCGCCGCCTCGGCGCTTTTTTGCCTGTTCCATTCAGGTGAGGAAAAATCGGAATACAGCATCCGCCCCAGCTCGCCCGTCCCGACGGCGGTCATGCCCCACCGGTCGAGCGAGGCGCCCAGCTTTTCGCCGATCCCCGCCAGCGATGCGGGTCGCAGCAGCGACGCGGCGCGCGTTTTGTCCTTGAAGCGCGTGGCGATGTCGAACGGCATAGTCTGCGCATGGTTGCCGCTGATCGTTTTGGCGGCATGGAACAGCGAAAAATAGCCGCTGCCCCACTTCTCCACCTTCAGCCATTCGGTGTCCGGCGCCACGGTCGCGCCGCACTGTGCCGCCGTGTCCAGCAGCCGCCGCAGCCCGCTCTTCCCGCCAAGGGCGGACACCGCCGTCAGCTTCGCGGGCGGCCGTCCGGCGACGGACGCACCGTCCGCCCGCTCCAGCAGCACCGTCAGATCGTCTGCGCCGTCCCCGGTCAGCTGCCGGATCGCCGCGCCTGCGGCGTCATAGTCCGTGATCTTCTGCGTGACGGTGAACGGGATGCCGAACACCGGCTGCTTTTTGCGCACCGCGCAAAGCAGACTGACATACAGGCCGGGATCCGTCTTTTGCGGCTCTATCCCTTCCTCTTCGGTCAAACGGCGGCGGTAACGCGCCGCCATCGCAGCATAGCCGGAGCTCTCCCGGTCGGCCAGCGGATAGAACGATACGCCCACCGTGCCGTAGGTCGTGCTGCCCTCCTGCCGGATCGTGACCTGCTTGACGCGGCTGCCGACCGTTTCGCCCATGGTGTAC
>JAJXDX010000335.1:2162-2470 GCA_021640185.1 Oscillospiraceae bacterium
GTGTTATAGCTGCTGATCCGCCCGGCGACCGAGGCACGGATCGACGCCGCCGCAGGGCTGCCGTCGATCACGGCCAGCAGGCTGCTGCCGCCGCGGCACACACCGAACACGGGCAGCCTGACCGCCTCGGTGTTCGCGAACGACCGGATCAGATCGAAGTTCACGTCGCGCCCGTACACCGGCAGATCCAGCGGCGCGGCATCCGTTTTGCCGTTGCCGAAGCGGATCAGCGCGCCGCTGCCGTCCGGGACGAACAGATAACCGGTATCCTGCGGGCCGCCCGCACCGAAATACGTCAGCAGCTCGAT
>JAJXDX010000336.1 GCA_021640185.1 Oscillospiraceae bacterium
CGGCGGACGGCGAACGCTTCGTGCTGCGGCAGGCGCCCTTCGCGGCGCTTGCCGCGGGCGAGCGGCTGACGCTGCGGACGGTGGTGTACGGCCTGTCCGGCGAGGACGGGACGGGCGCGGCCTTCCTTGCCATGCTGCGCCGCCATCGGCCGCATCCGGGGGAGCCGCTGTCGATCTATTGCGACTGGGGCGCGCACGACGAATTGGCCGACGAGCCGGAGCCGCCGCATTTAGACGAGGCGATGGCCGACCGTCTGCTGGACGATCTGCTGCGTGCGAGAGAAAAAACGGGGCTGCGGTTCGACTACTATCTGGCGGACGACCGCTGGTACGATCCCGATGAGCCGTACACGGCTTTTGCACCGGTACTGTGGCCGCGCGGCGGCCGCCGCTTCGCCGAGCGGGTGGAGCGGGCGGGGATGCGCTTTGGCGCATGGTTCGATGTGAATATGCAGCGCGTGGCGACGGATGCCGCGCTGCCGCGCCGCTATGGGCGGCAAAAGGAGCTGTGCATGGCCGATCCGCGCAATGCGGCGCTGCTGTTCTCCGCCCTAGAGCAGCACATCCGCGACACCGGGGTGCGGCTGCTGAAGTTCGATTTCGCGTTTTTCTCGTGCGGCGATCCGACGCACGAAACGCACGCCCACGGCGGGGCGCTCGGCAAGGACGCCGCCGTGCGGCGGTTTGCCGATGGGGTGCGCCGCCTGCGCACGCTGTGTCCGGAGCTGCGGGTGCTGCTGTATAACGGCTTTACGACGGATCTTGACTGGATCGGCTCGGTCGACCGGACGCGGCAGGGGTTTGCCGTGTCCCCGTTTTGGAGCATGATCGGCGACTACATCTATTGCGGCGATCCGCGGCCGAGCGAGTGGCCGATGCCGCGCGAGCTGTCGCTGATCCACTATTCCGACTGTATGCTGGCGCAGTTCACCGACGCGCTGATGCCGCGCGACGCCGTGGACGATCACGGCACGATGGTGGGCGTGACGAACACGATCTATTATCTGGGCAGGCGCTGCCTGCGCGACGGCTATGTGATGAACATCGCGCGCGGCACGCGCAAGCGCCACCTGTACGGGGAAACGGCGCTGCTGGACGAGGACGACTGGCGCTTTTTGGCCGATGCGGAGGAGATGTTCTCCTTCGTCTGCCGGCCGGATTGCTGCACCGAGGCGGTGCTGCAGCCGCCCGCGTGCCACACGGTGTACGGCTATGCGTCGGTCTGCGGGGGCGAAGGGTACGTGACGGCCGTCAACGTGACCGATGAGGCGCGCCCGGTGGAGGTGCGGCTGCCCGCGTGGCAGCCGGGCGACCGGCTGGCGTTTTGGCAGGTATACGGCCAAAAAACGTGGCAAAAAACACCTCTGCCGGAGGCGGCGGCGCTATGTGTGACGCTGCCGCCGTACAGCGTGCAGGTGTACCGATTTGCGGTGCGGCCGCCAAGGGAGCGCTTCGGCTGTTTGGAGCTGGAGCCGGGCGCGGCCGTGCGCATGGCGGCGGAGGACGGGACGCTCTCGCTCTGCCGGCGGCGGGAAACGCTTTCGCCCCTGCGCGGCAGCAATACAGATCCCGCGCTGCAGACGGCGGCGCACGGCTGCACCGCCGTGCGGCAGGAGACCCGTGCGGTGTGGAGCGGCGTATCGGCCTTTTCGTACACCGTCGGCGGATGCACGCCGGACGCGTGCGTGGAGGTGCGCGACGCCGTCGGTAAGGGCTGCACGGTGCTGTGGACGGCGAAAAAGGAGGCGGCCGACGGATGAAATGGAGCAAAAAGCTGATCGCGCTTTTTGCGGTGGTGGTGCTGCTGCTGGCGTGCTGGGGCTATGACGCGCTGCGCGTGCGGGAGTTCTCCGTGGAGCTGGTGGAGGCCACGCCTTCGCCCGCCGTTGCCGACGGGCAGACGCCCGTGACCGTGACGCTGCGCGTCACACTGACGGACTCGCCCGTCTCGCTCGTGAGGCTGTAGACTATCTGATAGTCCCCCGCGATATAGGGTACGACGTCGCTGTCCACCTGCACAAGGGAAGTCAGGTCGTTCCCCAGCCCATCCGTCGCCGTATATCCGGGGTCGGTGAAATCCGTGCGCGCGGTGAACACCATGTTCTCGTCGCCGTTTAGGATGATGCGCGGCTCGGTCTTCGCGTACTTTATCTCGCGCACGGCGGTCGCGGTGTTCCCGGACGCATCCGTGACGGTATAGGTCACCTTGTCCTTATCCTCGGTACGCACGACCTTTGCGGTGAGGTCGCCGTCGCAGCTGTCATAGGCGGTGTAGCCCTCCTCCTCGTAGCCGTCCATCCAGCTCGCCTCATAGCCATCTATGTGCTTGAGCTCTATGACCGGGGGCGTCGTGTCTATAACAGTGACGTTCCGCTCTGTCACATAGTCCGTGAACATCCAGCGCGTCCAGTATTTCAGCGTGCAGCTGCCGAGCTTCGTAGTATCTACACTGCCCTCAACTGCGACGT
>JAJXDX010000337.1 GCA_021640185.1 Oscillospiraceae bacterium
GGGTACACGATGAATAAAATCGTCTTCCTTGCAGATATTGCCGGGCTTTTCCGAGAGGTATATTTCGTTTGAACGTTAGAGCCCGATCGGATATCCCCCATGTGTATAAAAAACGGCCGTGCCCCGGACTTTCGTCCGACGCACGGCCGTTTTCGGCTCTGTTCCTTATCGTTTTACCGGCCGGAAGATTCCCCGGCCATCGCGTCGTTATTTCGCCTGCAGGTACTCGTCGATCGCCTTGGCGGCGACCTTGCCCGCACCCATGGCGGAGATCACGGTCGCGGCGCCGGTGACGGCATCGCCGCCCGCGTACACGCCCTCGCGCGTGGTCGCGCCGGTGTCCTCCTGCACGATGAAGCCGCCGCGCTTGTTGACCTCCAGCCCGGCGGTGGTGGAGCGGATCAGCGGGTTCGGCGACGTGCCGATCGCGATGACCACGGTGTCCACATCCAGCACGAACTCGCTGCCCTCGATCGGGACGGGGCGGCGGCGACCGCGCTCATCCGGCTCGCCCAGTTCCATCTGCACGCACTTCAGACCCGTGACGCACCCGTTCTTCGGGTCGCGCCGGTCGTCCGGGTTTTCGTACCCCAGCACCTCGACGGGGTTGTTGAGCAGCTTGAATTCGATGCCTTCCTCGATGGCGTGCTCGACCTCCTCGCGGCGGGCGGGCAGCTCTTCCATGGAGCGGCGATAGACGATGTAGACCTTCTCCGCGCCCAGACGCAGCGCGGTGCGCGCCGCATCCATCGCGACGTTGCCGCCGCCGACGACCGCCACGCGGCCGCCCTTCATGATCGGGGTGACGGGGTCGGCCTTGTACGCCTTCATCAGGTTGCTGCGGGTGAGGAACTCGTTGGCGGAATACACGCCCTTGTAGCTTTCGCCGGGGATACCCATGAAGTTCGGCAAGCCCGCGCCGGAGCCGATGAACACCGCCTCGTACCCCATCGCGAACAGTTCGTCGATCGTCAGAGTCTTGCCGATGACCATGTTCGTTTCCACATCCACGCCCATGGCGGACAGGTTGTCGACTTCCTTCTGCACGATGGTCTTGGGCAGACGGAACTCCGGGATGCCATAGACCAGCACGCCGCCCGCGGTATGCAGCGCCTCGAACACCGTGACCTTGTAGCCCTTCTTGGCCAAGTCGCCCGCGCAGGTCAGCCCGGACGGGCCGGAGCCGATCACCGCCACGCGGTGCCCGTTCGAGGCCGGGACGGCGGGCGCCGCCTCGGCGTGGGCGTTGTGCCAGTCGGCCACGAAGCGCTCCAGACGGCCGATGCCCACCGGCTCGCCCTTGATACCGCGCACGCACTTGCTCTCGCACTGCGTTTCCTGCGGGCAGACGCGCCCGCACACCGCGGGCAGCGAGGACGTCCGGCTGATGACCTGATACGCGCCCTCGAAGTCGCCCTCGCGGATCTTGGCGATGAACTCCGGGATATGGATGTTCACCGGGCAGCCGGATATGCACGGCATGGTCTTGCAGTTAAGGCAGCGCAGCGCCTCGTCAAGCGCCACTTCCTCGGTGTAGCCGGTCGCGACCTCGTCGAAATTGTGCGCACGCACCTCGGGTGCCTGCGACGGCATGGGGTTCTTTTTCAGCGACATGTTCGGCATATCATTCGGCCTCCTTCGCGAACAGGTTACACGTTTCTTCATACGCATGGCGCTCGAAATCGCGGTACATCGTGCCGCGCTCCATCGCCTCGTCGAAATCCACCGCGTAGCCGTCGAAGTCCGGCCCGTCCACGCAGGCGAACTTCGTCACGGCCTTGCCGTCCTCATGCAGCGTCAGGCGGCAGCCGCCGCACATCCCCGTGCCGTCGATCATGATCGGGTTCATCGACACGGTGCAGGGGATCCCGGTCGGCCGCGTGGCGGCCACGACGAATTTCATCATGATCAGCGGCCCGATCGTGATGACCTCGTCAAAACGCTCGCCCGCCGCGAACATCTCGTTCAGCGGAACGCAGACGTTGCCCTGCCGGCCGTAGGAACCGTCGTCGGTCATCACGGTCAGGCTGTCGGACGCCGCCTTGAACTCGTCCTCCAGGATCAGCAGGTCCTTGCTGCGGAAGCCGATGACGGAGGTCACGCGGCAGCCGCGCTCGTGCAGCTCCTGCGCGATCGGCAGCGCGATCGCGCAGCCGACGCCGCCGCCGACGATGCAGACGTTCTTCAGCCCGTCGATCTTCGTCGGGCAGCCCAGCGGCCCGACGAAATCGTGCAGGCAGTCGCCCTCTTTCAGATGATCGAGCTTTTTCGTCGTCGCGCCGACGATCTGGAAAATGATGCGCACGCTGCCCGCCTCGCGGTCATAGCCCGCCACGGTCAGCGGGATGCGCTCGCCCTCCTCGTCGACGCGCAGGATAATGAACTGGCCGGGCAGCGCTTTGCGCGCAACGTACGGCGCTTCGATATCCATCAGGGTAACGGTGGGGTTGAGCGATCGTTTGTGC
>JAJXDX010000338.1:0-1781 GCA_021640185.1 Oscillospiraceae bacterium
ATCTTCATATCCACTCCGCCCAGCGCGTCTATCAGCTGGATCAGCCCGGCACTCGGGATGACCACATAGTTGTCGATCGGCAGGCCGTATTGGTCGTTGATCACGCCGATCACCTCGGTATAGGCCGAGCCGTTGCGCGTCGTCACCACCGTGCCGCAGGTGTGCTTGCCGCCGCTGATCTCGTCGGCTTTCGCCCGGCGGCGGCACGTTTCGCACCAGTCGATCGGCTTCGGTTTGCCCCAGATCTCGCCGATCGTTTTCACGGCATGGCTGCCGTCGTCGCCGATCCACGTCGATACCGGGATCTGCAGGACGGACGCGGCCTTGCCGTCGCGGTCTAGGCACAGCACCGCCAGCATATCCATCACGTCGGTCGAGTTCTCGCCCGTCACGCCCAGCAGATAATAGGACACCTCGTCCAGCTTGTCGTCCGGCGTGTAGGTGTATCCCACCAGTTCGCGCCCGGACAGCGCCGGGCCGGCGTTCGCCTTGTTGTACAGCGTGACGCCCACGACCGTGACGACGATCACCGCCGCGACGCACAGCAGCACGATCGCCCCGGTCGGGACGCGGCGCTTGCGCTTTTTTTGCTTCGCTCCGCCGGCGGATCTGCCCGCAGCGGCGTGCGCGGCACCGGCAAGGCTCACCTGATCTTTTTCGGGTCGTTTGTTCATCTGCGTGCCTCCTCAGCCTTCGTCCGGCCGTCCGGCCGGATGCAGCAAAAGATCGTTGTACGCCGCGACCGTGTCCGGATGCACCGGCAGGTGCCCGGCGGTCAGCTCGCCGATCGTGTAGACGATGCCGTACAGCATCGCCTCCTCCAGCGAGATGTCCGCGCGGCGGCGGATCTCGTCGACGTCGGGATAGTCCCGGTCGGCCGAGGTGAAATCCGCCACGAACAGCAGCCGCTCCAGCAGCCCCATCCCGGCGCGTCCGGTCGTGTGATAGCGCACGGCGGTCACGATCTCCTCGTCGTCGATCTTCAAGATCTGCGCGAGGAACGCCGCCCCGGCGATCGCATGCCACAGCTTCGGCGCGGCGCGTTCCACGTCACTTAACAGTATACCAAGATCGTCAAGGATCTGCAACTGCGAAGTTTTATCCGTGTCCTTCAAAATGTCGTGCAGCAGTCCGGCGGTGTACGCCTTGTCCGGATCGCCGTCGTAGCGCAGCGCCAGCCTGCGCGCCTCGTCCGCCACACATAGCGAGTGGTGATACCGCCGCTCGGACAGCCGCGTGCGCAATATGGCCTTGTACTGCTCGTCCGTCGTATGTTCGCTCATCGTGTCGTCCCCCTTTCGCGTGTCATGCCCATACAGACCGTTCTCCCGGATATACCGCTCCACCGCAGGATCGACCAGCCCGGTCAGCGGCCGTCCCGCCGCCGCACGCGCCCGGATCTCGGTGGAAGACACGGGCGTCACCGCCTGCCGCGCCACATAGCAGCGCGCGCCGTCGGCGGTCAGCGCGTCGGCATAGGCGCGCAGCCGCGCGGCATCCACCCCGTCGCGCGGGACGGTGCACAGCACCGCCCGCCGCGCGATGTCGGCAAAATGATACCACGTGCGCAGCGTGCAGAACATATCCGCCCCCGTGAACAGGTACCATTCGTCCTCCGGCCGTTCTTTGCCCAGCGCCGCCAGCGTGTCCGCCGTGAAGCTCGCCCCGCCGCGCCGCAGCTCCAGATCCGACACCGTCAGCTTGGGATACGGCGCGGCCGCCAGCCGGCACATCGCCAGCCGGTCGGCGCCGGAAGCCATCTGCGCGCGCAGCTTGTGCGG
>JAJXDX010000338.1:1791-2463 GCA_021640185.1 Oscillospiraceae bacterium
GTACTGGGATATGTACGCGCGCGGCACGCTCGTCGGCATCAGGATGACCTCGTCGACCGACAGCGCATCCGCCAGCAGCAGCGCCGTTTCGATATGTCCGCTGTGGATCGGATCGAACGTGCCGCCGAACAGCGCGGTCTTTTTCCCTTTCGCCATCACCGTGCCTCCCCGCCGCGCTCAGGCGCGCGGCAGCGTGATCTGGCTGTCCTTCGGCTTTTGCCTAAACAGCACGAACGTGCGCCCGATCACCTGCACCACCTCGGCGTTCACCGCCGCGGCGATCTGCTCCGCCAGCTCGCGCGGCGTGACCGGTGCGCTCTCCAGCACCCGCCCCTTCAGGATCTCGCGGGCAGTCAGCGCCTCGTCGGCCTGCCGGATCATCGCGTCGGAAATGCCGCCCTTGCCTGCGTGCAGGATGGGGTCTAAAGTATTCGCCAAACCGCGCAGGTAGGCGCGTTGTTTGCTCGTCAGCATATTTCTTCTCCTATCGTTATTCGTCGTCGGTCGGGAACAGCCCCGCAGCGAACTGCACGGGATCGAAGGGCTGCAGATCGTCCACGCCCTCGCCCACACCGACGAATTTCACCGGCAGCTGCAGCTCCTCGCGGATCGCGAGCACCACGCCGCCGCGCGCCGTGCCGTCCAATTTCGTCAGCACGATGCCGGTGATCC
>JAJXDX010000339.1:0-729 GCA_021640185.1 Oscillospiraceae bacterium
GGGCAGGATCTGCACGCGGATCCACAGGTACAGCAGGATGATGAACGAGGCCACCGGCACGGCGCGCACGGTGTACAGCAGCGGACGCAGCAGCGTGCGCAGCAGCGCATGGCGCGCCGTCAGCACGGCCAGCAGCGCCCCGACGGCGACGGCGGATAAAAACCCGCACGCCACCCGCAGCAGCGACAGCGCCACCGCCCGCCAAAACGCCGCCGTGCCCCACATCCGCACCAGTGTCTGCGCGACGCGCCACGGCGAGGGCAGCAGCAGCTCCTGCGAAACGATCAGGCTGACCGCCCACCAGATCAGCAGCCAGAACGCCAAGGTCCCGACTGCGGTCAAAACTTTTTTGATCGTCTTACCCGGCATAATAGAACGCATCGTCCGGCAGCGCGCCGCCCACCGCGGCGGGCGAATAGCCGAACAGCACGTTCAGATATCCGCCAAGCTGCGTTTTCATCTCTGCACCGGCCACGAAGGTCAGGTTGCAGGCGGGGATCGCTTTCTGCGCGATGGCGGCCTTCGGGATGATCTGGTACCGCTCGCACAGCGCACCGGCCGCGGCGGGATCGGCGTTGACCGCCTTGATCGACGCCTCATACTCGGTCAAAAACGCCTTGACCGCCGCCGCGTTCTCCTGTACGAAGGCGGTGCGCGCTACGACGCAGCCCATCATCAGCTCGCTCTCGCCGCCCGCGACCTTTTTCCACTCGGCGGTCATGTCCAAGG
>JAJXDX010000339.1:739-1529 GCA_021640185.1 Oscillospiraceae bacterium
ACGGTATCGGACGCGGCCAGACAGGCGGTCGCCTTCGGCTGCGGCACCATCGCCACGCTGGCCGTGCCGTTCGTCAGCAGCGTGCCCAGCGTGTCGTTGTCCTCCACGAACTCCAGCGTCACGTCCTTGTCGGGGTCGATGCCGTTCTTCTCCAGCACGAAGCGCAGCACGTATTCCGGGTTCGCCGCCTTACCGGTGGAATAGATCGTTTTGCCCTTCAGATCGGTCACGCTCTTGATCGTGTCGCCGTTCTCCAAAATGTGCAGCACGCCAAGCGTGTTCACCGCCAGCACCTGCACCTTGCCTTCGGTCTTTTTGTACAGCGCGGAGGCCAGGTTCGTCGGCACGGCCGCGATGTCCGCGCTCCCGTTGACGATCGCGGCCACCGCCTGCTGCGGGTCGGTCACGATCGTGACGGTGTAGTCGTTCGCGCTCTTGCCCGCGTCGTTTTTGTCCATCAGGTCGACCAGACCGATGCCGGTCGGCCCGGCGATCGCGCTCACCTTCACCGGCGTGCGCGGCGCAGGCGTGCTGCTCTCCGGCGTCGGATCGTTCTGCGCGCCGCAGCCGCACAGCGCAGAAAGCAGCAGCACGGCCGCCACGGCCAAAGACAAAATGTTTCTCTTCTTCATCGTTCGTCCATCCTTTCATTCCTCCGCCAAAGCGGAGCCTTCGATCAGGAACGTGTGCCGGTCGCGGCGCACGATCCGTCCCTCCTCGATCAGCGCATCCAGCGAGCGGTAGAGGCTCGATCGCCCCACGCCCAGCGCCGCGGCCAGTGCGGTCATCC
>JAJXDX010000339.1:1539-2463 GCA_021640185.1 Oscillospiraceae bacterium
GGCAGGACCACCGTCCCGTCCGGCGCGCGATGCGCCGTCAGCCAGCGCCACAGGCGGTCATCCGCCTGCCCGGCGGTCAGCGTGGTCAGCCGTCGGTTGAGGAAACGGATCCGCCCGGATAAAAAGCGGATGTAGTTCTCCGCCACCCGCGGGCACAGCCGCATCCATGCGGTCACCGTCGCCTGAGGGATAAAGGCCAGCCGCGCGTCTGTCGCCGCTTTCACCGTCGACGGATACGGCATCCCGCTCTCTCCGTCCGGCGTGTCGAACAGCGCCGCCGCACCGAACACCTGCCCGGCGCACAGTTCGTTCATCACCACGCGCCCCTGCAGCACCTGCAGCCGCCCGTCCAGCACCAGCACCAGTGCCTGGTCCGCGTGGCCGCGGTCGAACACCGCCGTCCCGCGCGCGACGCTCTGCCGCCGGATCTGCCCGGCACGAAAAAGCGCCGCTTTTTCCTCCGCCGTCAGCCCGTCGAACAAAAACAGCGCCGACAGCGCCGCAGTCAAGTCGTCCGCCCCGCCCGCCGGTGCCGGGCACGGCGCCGCGGCCGCGTCCCCGGCGAACTGCGCCGCAGCCGCGGCTTTTGCCGTTCTCGGTTCGTTTTCTGCCATCCGTTTCCTCTCTCCGCTCCGCTTTTTGCGTGTTTGCTCTCGTCGGAACATCATCAAGTGTCCCATTTGGGACACTTCGTCATTATTATACACCGCCGCCGGCAAAAAATCAAGCCCCTATCGCTGTTCTTCGCCAAAAAATGGCGCCCGCCCAAACAGCATTTTCGAGCGATGGATCGGACAAACGAAAAGCCGGCCGGAGGCTTACGCCTCCGGCCGGCTTTTTTTCGTACCACGATCGATCGGATCGGACTTACTCCTTGTCGGCGTCGTCCTCGTCCTCATCTTCGTCCTCGATGTCGAACTCAAG
>JAJXDX010000019.1:0-4878 GCA_021640185.1 Oscillospiraceae bacterium
TTATGACACGCAGCGCACCGGCTCGCTGATGAGCCGGGTGGTGGGCGACCTGTTCGAGGTCGTAGAGCTGGCGCACCACGGCCCGGAGGATCTGTTCATCTCGGCGATCACGCTGAGCGGCTCGCTGATCGTGATGTTCACGCTGCAGTGGCGGCTGGCGCTGGTGATCGCGCTGCTGGTGCCGCTGGTCGCCGGGTTCACGGTGTATCGCCGCCGCCACATGGCGGAGGCCAGCCGTCAGGTGAAGGAAAAGCTGGCGGTGATCAACAGCGGGATCGAATCGAGCATCTCCGGCGTGCGCACGGCCACGGCCTTCGCCAACGAGGAATACGAGCGGCAGCGCTTCGCCGCCGGCAGCGAGAGCTACCGCACCGCGCGGCGCGGGTTCTATCGCCAGATGGCGATCTTCGGCGCGGGCAACGACGTGCTGACGAACCTGCTCAACGTGGCGGTCATCGCCGCGGGCGGGCTGCTGATCATCGCCGGGCGACTCGATCAGGTGGATCTGCTGGTGTTCACGATGTACATCGCCTCGTTTTTGACGCCGATCCGCAAGTTGGCGAACTTTATGGAGCAATACAGCACCGGCATGGCGGGGTTCACCCGGTTCCAAGAGCTGATGGCGGTGCAGCCGGACATCAAGGATGCACCGGACGCCGCGCCGCTTGCCTGCCGCGGCGGGCACATCGTGCTCGACCGGGTGTCCTTTGGCTACGGCCAAGCGGAGCGCGAGGTGCTGCACGACCTGTCGCTGGATATCCCGGCGGGCAAAACGGTCGCGCTGGTCGGCCCGTCCGGCGGCGGCAAAACGACGCTGTGCCACCTGATCCCCCGGTTTTATGACGTGGACGGCGGCAGCATCACGATCGACGGGCAGGATATCCGGCAGGTCACGCTGCGGTCGCTGCGCGGACAGATCGGCATCGTCCAGCAGGACGTCACGATCTTTGCCGCCACGGTGCGGGAGAACATCCGCTACGGCCGTCTGGACGCGACGGACGAGGAGGTCGTCGCCGCCGCCCGCATGGCGGAGATCCACGACGCGATCATGGATATGCCCGAGGGGTACGACACCTTCGTCGGCGAACGCGGGATCAAGCTGTCCGGCGGGCAGAAGCAGCGGATCAGCATCGCGCGCATCTTCCTCAAAAACCCGCCGATCCTGCTGCTGGACGAGGCGACGTCCGCACTGGACACCGTCACCGAGGCGCACATCCAGTCCGCGCTGGAGCGCCTGTCCCGCGGGCGCACGACCCTTGTCGTCGCGCACCGCCTGTCCACGGTGCGCGGCGCCGACATGATCGCCTACGTCGATCACGGCCGCATCGACGAACTGGGCACCCACGACGAGCTGATGCGCAAGGGCGGCCGGTATGCCGCCCTCAACGCACCGCAGCTGATGCAGGCGGACGCGCTGCGGCCGTAAGATCATCCGTCCGCCCCGAGCAGCCGTCCGTCCCGCATCCGCAGGCAGCGCGGACACGCCGCGCCGATCTGTTCGTCATGCGTGATCAGGATCACGGTGTTGCCCGCCCGGTGCCAGCCGAGCAGCAGGGCCATCACCTGCTCGCCCGCCGCCCGGTCGAGGTTGCCCGTCGGCTCATCCGCCAGCAACAGCGGCGGCTGTCCGGCGATCGCGCGCGCGATCGCCACGCGCTGCTGCTGCCCGCCGGAAAGCTGTGCCGGGCGGTGGTCCATCCGGTCGCGAAGACCGACGCGTGCCAAACACGCCGCGGCGATCTGCTCGCGCCGCTTTTGCGGCATCCCCCGGTACGACAGCGGCAGCGCGACGTTCTCCAGCGCCGTCAGCCCCGGCAGCAGGTGGAAGCTTTGGAACACGAAGCCCACCGTGCGGCTGCGCACGCGGGCCAGCTGCCCCGGCGTCATCTCGTCCACCGGCTGGCCGTCCAGCCGGTAATGCCCGGCCGTGGGCGTGTCCAAGCAGCCCAGCAGGTTCATCAGCGTCGATTTACCGGAGCCGGAGCGCCCAAGGATCGCCACCATCTCGCCGCGTTCGACGGTCAGGTCGATCCCGGACAGTGCGTGCACGGTCCGGCAGCCGGTGGTGTAGCATTTTTCCACCTTTTCCATCGCGATCAATGCCATGTGAACCTCTCTCCTTGCCCTGTTTTTTTCGCTTTGCCCGGACATATCTTGCGCAAAAACGGGCAGGATACGCACGAAAAAGGAGCGTATAAATGGAAGAAAAGATCTTTGACGTCGTGATCCTGGGCGGCGGCCCGGCGGGCCTGAGCGCCGCGGTCAACGTGGCGGCGCGCGGCGGCTCATGCGCCGTGGTGGCGAACGATATGCGCCAAAACCCGCTGTGGCGCGCCGCCCGGATCGACAACTATCCCGGCCTGCCGGGCATCACCGGCAGCCGCCTGCTGACGCTATTGCGCCGGCAGGCCGAGCAGAGCGGCGCGTGCTTTTTTGCCTGGCGGGCGAACACGGTCATGCCCATGGGCGGCACGTTCTCGCTGACCGACGGGCGCGCCGTCGTCACCGGGCGGCGGCTGATCTTGGCCACCGGCGCGGGCGCCGCCCCCGCCTTCGCGGGCGAGGAGAACTACGTCGGGCGCGGCATCAGCTACTGCGCCACCTGCGACGGGCGGCTGTATGCCGGGCGCCCGGTGCTGGTGACCGGCAACGCCGCCGATCTGGTCGAGGAGGCGCTGTTTTTACACAAGGTCGGCTGTGCCCCCACGATCGTGACCAAAGCGCCGCTGCCCCTGCCCGCCGGAGCGCCCGCCATCCCGCGCCGCTGCGCGGCATCGATCGGCCTATGGACGCAGGACGGCAGGCTGCTGGGGCTGACCGCCGACGGCGAACAGATCCCCGGCGATGCCGTGTTCATCCTGCGGCAGGTCAGCGCGCCCGCCGCGCTGCTGCCCGGGCTGGCCGTCGACGGCCGCTTCGTGACCGTCGACCGCCGGATGCGCACGAGCATCCCCGGCTGCTATGCGGCGGGCGACATCACCGGCGCGCCGCTGCAGCTGGCCAAGGCCGTGGGCGAGGGACTGATCGCCGCACAGGACGCCATGCGTTCTTTGACCGAAAAAACCGTTTGACCATCCAAAACCGGACAGGAGGAAGAAAAAATGACCGAGCATTTTGACGAGAGCAGCTTTTCCGCCGCCGTGGCCCAAGGCGTGACGCTGGTGGACTTTTGGGCAACGTGGTGCATGCCGTGCCGCATGGTCGCCCCGGTGATCGACCGGCTGGCCGACGACTTCGACGGCCGCGCCACAGTGGGCAAGGTGGACGTGGACGAGCAGGGCGCTTTGGCCGCCCGCTTCGGGATCCAGAGCATCCCCACGGTGATGATCTTCCGCGACGGCGCGGCGATCGACACCATGGTGGGCGCGCACGACTATGACACCTACGCCGCCGCACTGGAAAAAGCCCTTGCCCGCTGACGGGCATCATGCGCCGCCCCGCTCCCGAAAAGGGGGAGCGGGGCGGCGTTCTTTTTTCAAAAATCATCTGAATTTTGTCCCTGTATCGGAATATCGTGCCTTGCCGGGCGCGCCCCGTTCTGCTATGCTTTTGGCATGACGGGAGGGAGCAGACATGGACATCGCACAACAGATCCGTCAGATCAAGGACGGGATGCGTGACGCTCCGGCCGGGCAGTGGCTGCCCGGACATTTTATGGCGATCGGCTACGCCGAGAGCCGGCATGAGGACGACCCGCGCCAGCGGGCGGACGCGATCCGCGCCCTGTTCACCGTACCGCAGCCGTTCATCTATCCCGGCGACCGGATCGCGGGCAGCATCCGCCCGCTGTTCGTCGAGATCGGCGAGGAGGAGCGCGCGCGGGACGCGCAGATCTTGGCCGGGCATCCGGGGCGGGACTTCGGCCAAAACGCCGACCACTACACGCCGAACTACGGCCGCGTGATGCGGGAGGGGCTGCCGGGGATGCTGCGGCGGATCGACCGCGCCGCGGCGGCGCACGAAAACGAGCCGGATCGCGTGCGGTTTTTATCGGCGATGCGCACGACGCTGGAGGCATTGCAGCAGCGACTGCTGCGATACGCCGACACGGCGCAGGCGCTGCGCGGCACGCCGGGCTACGCCGACGACGATCTGACCGCGATCGCCGAAAATTGCCGCGCCGTCGCGCACCGCGCGCCGCAGACCTTTGCCGAGGCGCTGCAGCTGACGTGGATGATCCACACGGCCTTCGTCTGCGAGGGGCGGTATGCCATGGCGCTGGGGCGGATGGACCGGTACCTGTACCCGTTTTATCTGGCCGACCGTGCGGCCGGCCGCCTGACCGACGAGCAGGCCGAGGCGCTGCTGGCGAACGCCCTGATCAAGATCGACGAGCGGCGCGCGTATCTGGGCGGCGACGACGTGGTGAACATCGTGATCGGCGGCGTGGACGAACACGGCGCGTGCTCGGTCAACGAGCTCAGCCGCCTGATCCTGCGCGCGGTGCGCGACTGCCGCGTGCCCGGCCCGAACCTGTCGGCCCGCATCACACCGGACACGCCGGACGACTTTTTGGACGAGTGCCTGCAGGTGATCGGCACGGGGCTGGGCTACCCCGCCCTGATGAACGACATGGTAGACCGCGCGGCGCTGGCGCGGTACGGCTACGCGCAGGCGGACGTCGACGACTACAGCATGGTCGGCTGCATCGAGAATTTCATCACCGGCAAGCAGCCGCCGTGGTCGGACGGGCGCTTCGACACGCCGCGGTTTTTGGCCTATGTGTTCGGCAACGGGGCATCCTTCGACGGCAAAACGCAGGTCGTCACGACCGGCGTCGCGACCGGCGACGTTGCCGAGATCAAAACGATGGACGAGTTCATGGCGCGCTTTGAAACGCAATTGCTGCACGGCGCGGACGAATACATGGCCGCCTTC
>JAJXDX010000019.1:4888-14014 GCA_021640185.1 Oscillospiraceae bacterium
CGCCCACAACGAGGTGCCGGATCCGGAGCGGCGCACCGCGTCGTTTTTGGCCTGCTTCTGCGACGACTGCATCGGACGCGGGCTGGACATCAACATGGGCGGCAGCGTCTATCCCTCCGTGCACGGCGCGGCGCTGATGGGCATCGGCACGACGGCGGATTCGCTGGCCGCGATCGAGCAGGCGGTATTCATCGACCGCGCCTGCACCATGACCGAGCTGCGCGACGCACTGGCCGATGACTTCGTCGGCCACGAGGCACTGCGGCAGCGGCTGCTCGCCGCGCCGAAATACGGCAATAACGAGCCGCTGCCGGACAAATACGCCGTGTGGTTCACGCGGTTTTTGGCCGACGCGTTCGCCCGCTACCGCACGCGCGACGGCGGCGGCGTATACATCGCCATGGCGGCCAACACCGCCAACATCTACGCCGGGCAAACGATCGGCGCGACACCCGACGGCCGCCGGGCGGGCGAGCCGCTGTCCGATGCCTCCTCCCCGACCTACGGCCGCGACGTGAACGGCCCGACCACGACGCTGCTGAGCGTCAGCAAGCCGGACTATACCCGCGCGGCGTGCGGCAGCGTGCTCAACCAAAAATTCTCGCCCGCGATGTTCACGCGGGAGAACCGCAAAAAGCTCGCGGCGCTGATCCGCGTGTTCTTTGCCCGCGGCGGGCAGGAGATCCAGATCAACGCCACCTCGCCGGACGTGCTGCGCGACGCGATGGCGCATCCGGAGAATTACCGAGACCTCGTCGTGCGGGTGTCGGGCTTCTCGGCCTATTACGTCACGCTGGACCGGGCCGTGCAGCTGGATATTTTGGCCCGGACGCAGCAGAGCTGATGGGGCGGACGATGGAGCTGAACATCGCGCACATCCAGCATTTTTCCACCGGCGACGGGCCGGGCATCCGCACCACGGTGTTTTTTAAGGGCTGTAACTTACATTGCCCGTGGTGCCACAACCCGGAAACGATCCGGCCGGAGCCGCAGGTGCTGCACTATGCCGCGGCGGGGCGCGACGCCCCGTGCGGCGAGCGGCTGCCGACGGACACCGTGCTGCGGCGGGTGCTGGCGGACAAAGCGTTCTACGACGCGTCGGGCGGCGGCGTGACCGCCTCCGGCGGCGAGCCGCTGCTGCAGCCGCAGGGCGTGGCAGCACTGTTCTCCGCACTGAAGGCTGCGGGCGTGCACACGCTGCTGGACACGGCCGGATGTGTGCCGTGGGCAAGCTTTTCGACCGTGCTGCCGTTTACCGACACGGTATTTTTCGACTGGAAAACGAGCGACCCCGCCGTGTGCGCCGAGATGATCGGCGGCGATCTGACACTGATCCGGCAAAACCTCGGCCGCTGCGCGGCCGGCGGTGCGGACATCCATGTGCGCATCCCGCTGATCCCCGGCGTGAACGACACGCCGGATGACGCACGGCGCACGGCAGCGGCGCTGGCGCCGCTGGGGATCCGGCAGATCGATGTGCTGCCCTTCCACCGCATGGGCAGCGCCAAATGGGCGGCACTGGGGCTTGATTATGCCTACCGCGACGTGCCGCCGCTGTCCCCCAAGGCGGCGCGGCCGTTCGCCGAACTCCTGCGCGAGCAGTTCACCGTCACGATCGAAGGGGACGACGAATAGGTATCCGACCCCGCAAGGGGCAAAACAGAGAAAGGAACGATCGATATGGAAATGGCAAAAGCAGCGGTATTCATGGGAGCGAACGAGCCGTTCGCGGTGCGCGCGTTCCCGGTGACGGCCACGCCCGCCGGGTACGGGAGCAGCCGCCTATTGGCCAGCGGGATCTGCGGCACGGACGTGCACTTCCACAGCGGACGGCTGCCGATCGCCGCGCCCACGATCATCGGACACGAGTTCGTCGGGCGGCTGGAGGACGCCGACCCGGCCGAGGCCGAAAGGTTCGGCCTGAAGATCGGCGACAACGTGATCGCCGACATCGCCGTGCCGTGCGGCGAATGCCTGCTGTGCAAGACCGGCGACGACGCCAACTGTGTGCACATGGGCGTGACCAACGGCGGCAGCATCGACACCGCGCCGTACCTGTACGGCGGCTATGTTGAGGTCAACTACACCCCGCTGACCAACCTGATCCGCATCCCGGACGGCCTTGACCCCGTGATGACCGCCACGTTCGCCTGCCCCGGTCCGACGGCGATCCACGCCTTCACGCTGGCGCAGCGCGCCGGTGTGGACGTGGCAAAAACGAACACCGCCGTCGTGCAGGGGCTGGGGCCGGTCGGCTGCTTCGCGGTGATGTACCTCAAGGCGATCGGGGTCAAAACGGTATATGCCGTCACGGCCGGGAACAACGAAAAGCGCGAGCGGCTGGCCATGTCGCTTGGCGCGGATGAGGTGTTCGATCTGACGCGCATGGGCACGCAGGCCGTGACCGAGCGGCTGCAGAAGGAGAACGGCGGCCTTGGCGTCGACCTGTGCTTCGAGGCCAGCGGCGCGCCCGCCGCCGTCCCGCAGGGCATGGAGATCCTGCGCAACCGCGGCGTGTATCTTGTCCCCGGCCAGTATTCGAACAGCGGCAGCGTGGCGATCGCGCCGCAGCTGATCACCTTCAAGGCGCTGCACATCATCGGCTCGTCGCAATATTCCGTCAGCGACGTGCGGCAGTATCTCGATTTCCTCGTCGCACACAATGAACTGCACGAAAAGATCTTGGCCCTCGGCTCACGCTACACGATCGATCGGATCAACGATGCCTTCGCCGACGCCAAGTCCGGCAGCAACATCAAGACGCTTTTGGTCGGTGAGGGCAGATAAGATCTGCGGCAACGGCGAACGGGGCATAAACGAAAAGGGGCACGAGCTGCGGCTCGTGCCCCTTTTTGTGGTAGGTCGGTCAGTTATTTGATCACATAGGTCGTATCGGCGAAACCGGGGAATTTTTCGTTGATGCCCGGCAAGCTGTGCAGGCCGATCAGACCGGTATAGCTGCCGCCGTTGATCGTGATCGTCCCTTCGGGCTTGGGCGTTATGTTCCCGGTGGCATTATCGGTAGAAACGACCGCGAACCCGTTCGTCGTGGCGCCGTTGTTGTTTTGCACATAGCTGGCGTTCGCGGCGGATACTGTGGCCACCGCGGTGCAGTCATTCAGCGTCAGATCGGTGTATTTCACCTCGACGGCGGCATTGCCCGTGATCGAGCAATCCGTAAAGACCGCCTGCTGATACCCGCCCTTATCTCTGGTAGTGGTCGAGCCGGAGATATACACGCCGGTCGTATCGGTGGCGCTGCTGCCGATGTTGATCTTGGTGCGGGCAACGGTCAGCTTTAGGCCGGCGTTGCTGCCATTGTGATAGATCCCGACACCGGAGCCTTCCAGCACGCAGTCGGACACGTTGATCGTCGCGTTATTTGCGAAGTTGCAAAGCGCATAGCCGCCCTTGATGGTGGAATTCGTGATGGTGTAGGTGCTGTTTGCCGTGCTGCACGCAACGCCGACGAGCCCGGCCACATCGACCGTGACGTTATCCATCGTCAGGTCGCCGTATGCGCCGATGCCGCGCGCCGTACCCGTCCCCTTGTACGTACCGTTTTTGATCGTTGCCGCGCCCTTCGTCACCAGAGAGTAACCGCCGGCATCCAAAGAGCTGGTCAGCGTTTTGCCGTTGAGGTCGATGGTGACCGGAGCGGCGAAGGTGATCCCTTCCGTCAAGGCCACATCATCGGTCAGCATAACGTTATTTCCTTCGGCAGCGGCGGCTTTCAGGTCATCCGCGGACGCGACCGGGATGAAGTCCAGCGGGGCATCCTTATCATACTGATCGTCGAAGCTGTCGTGCTCGTAGGCCGCCTGCATGGCCACGACGGTGACACAAACGCCGGTGGCCGTCGCGCCCTGATACTCGTTGCCCGCTTCCTCGCGCATATGATAACCGAAAGACCAAGCAGGAGAGAATTTGCCGGGCTTGAGGACGTCACATTCGATGTCTTCTTCCGGTGCATCGAACACCGGCTCGAGCACCTCGGCCAGCTTGCCGGTCACGCCCAGCAGGTCGTTAAGATACTCGAACTTCACCGCCAAGTTGCCCTTATTGAAGACGCGGATCTGCGGCACATAGTAGGTGCAGCCCGGCTCCCACAGGATCTGGGTGCCCTCCGCCGGGATCTTGCCCTCGACGAGGAACGGCAGGGTCTTGCCCTCGGCGTTGACCCAGTTGTTGTTCGCGTCTTTCATCTGCAGCTCGATCTTCAGGTTGCCTGCTTGGATCTTGTTGACCCCCGTACTGGCGGTGTCGGTGAACCACGCGAAGGTGGAACCGATCAGCATCGCGACGCAAGCCACGATCGCCAATGCACTCGTCAGCAGTGCGCGTTTGGTGTTTGCCATGATGATAATACCCTCCTTGAATTTTTTGTCGCCGCCGTGCCGCGTTCGCGGTACAGCTCGACTAAGCATTTACATTATAGCACTCGGCGGCGCCAAGCGCCAGTATCAATGCCGACAGGGTTACCCCCCCCGAAGAAGATTTTGTCTATTTTGCCGGATCTAAAAAGAGCGCCCCGCCGGGCAGGGATGACCTGCCCGGCGGGGCGCTGCTTCGTTCTGCTCACGCCAAGATGTACTCGTTGCCTGTCGTATGGCCGGACGGGACGAACGTCCGCCGCCCATCCTCGGCCAGCACACGCTTGAACAGCCAGCCGATGTCCTTGGCCGCCTCGTTGGCGGGATCCTTATCGTGACACACGTTCAGGTGGTACAGATATACGCATTGCAGCGGCGTATCCGTCCAGTTGCGGTTATCGCCGCCAAACAGCAGCCGCACCGAAAACGGCTCCTGCGGGTGCAGACCGCAATGGGAATGCACCGCCCCTTGGATGTACGCCATCGCCAGCGCCTTTTCCTCCGGCGTGATCTTGGCCGCGATCTCCCGGCAGACCGTGTTGTCCGATCGGATCATATCGTTTCGTCCTTTCTGTATGTGTCCTGTCAGCCGATGCGTTCGTAGGTGCGGAAGATACGATTGATCACACCATATGACCCCCGAACGCTAATGTATTCTTCGCTGGTCAAATAGTCCGCTGCCTGCGCGGGATCCATTAGTGCTTCGGCAGAAACAGCAGTCTGTTTCTTTTTGCTATCTTGGTCCAGATAGTAGAACACCCACCCGTCACCATTTTCGAATACGGCGGTTTCCAAAGCGGTATTACGGAAAGCATACTCAGCGATTTTTGTTACCGTAGAAGGAATAGTTATCGCTTTTAACGGACAACTGAAAAAGGCGCTCCTTCCAAATTCAGTAAGTGATCGAGGAAGCGAAACACTGCTTAATGCAGAACAACCAGCAAATGCAGAATCCGGAATGGTTTTTATCCCTTCCGGCAGATCGATCGAGCGCAAAGAAGTACATCTGAAAAATGCCATGTAACCAATCGAGTTGACCGTATCCGGTATGCTGACCCGCGAAAGATATTTCGCCTCGTAAAAGCCCTTCTCTCCAATCTGCGTGACCGGTTTTCCGTTGAACACGGCAGAGATTGCCACGGAGGTGATGCTATCTTTGAACGCAGTATTGAGCGAAACAGAATATGTCCCGTCATCCAATTCGGTATAGACCAGCGGGTCGAGCTCGTTACGGATCTCGTCGTCCGGCGTGACCTGTCCCAGATCCTCCTGTGTCCCGTCCGTATAGGTCACGAACAGGTGGCCATCCTTAATCTGCGTTTTCAAGATCCCGCGGCCGTCCTTCCCGGCGGCACCGTCCTTCCCGTCCGCGCCGTTCGTGCCGTCTTTGCCGTCTGCGCCGGGCAAGCCCTGCTCGCCCTGGTCGCCCTTATCCCCCTTGTCGCCCTTTTGGCCCTTTTGGCCCTTGATGTTCCCCAGCGAGTAGGACGAATTATCGGTCAGCAGCACGCTCAATTCGCCGTCGGCCGTCAGGATCACCTGCCGGATGCCCACGCCGTCCTTGCCGTTTTGCCCGTCCTTGCCGTTTTGCCCATCCTTGCCGTCTTGTCCGTCCTTGCCGGGTGCGCCGTCCTGCCCGTCGGTGCCGTCGCGGCCCGCCGCGCCGACCACGCTGCCCAGATCCGTGCTGCGGCCGTCCGTATACGTCAGCACCAGACGGCCCTCGGCCGTCACCTCGCTTTTAGCGATGCCGATGCCGTCCGCCCCGCGGATGTTTCCCAGCATCAGCTGCGTACCGTTGGTCAGCACCATGCACAGCGCGCCCTCGTCACTGACCGTCACCTTATCGATGCCGACCCCGTCCTTGCCGTTCGTTCCGTCTTTGCCGTTTTGGCCGTCCTTACCGGGCGCACCGTCTTTGCCATCTGCGCCGTCCTTGCCGACGACCCGACCAAGATCCACCGTCCGGCCGTCCGAGAACGTCAGGCGCAGCTTGCCTGCCTCGTCGATCGTCACGCCGGACACGCCGATGCCGTCTTTGCCGGGCGCTCCGTCTTTGCCGTCGATGCCATCTTTACCGTCGACGCCGTCTTTCCCCGGTGCTCCGTCTTTGCCGTCGACGCCGTCTTTGCCGTCAGCGCCATCTTTCCCCGGCGCTCCGTCTTTACCGTCGACGCCATCTTTACCGTTGACGCCGTCTTTCCCCGGCGCTCCGTCTTTGCCGTCGATGCCATCTTTACCGTTGGCGCCGTCTTTTCCCGGTGCTCCGTCCTTGCCGTCGACGCCATCTTTCCCATTGACACCGTCCTTGCCGTCGACACCGACCACGCGGCCGAGCGAGAGCGATGTACCGTCGGAATAGCTGATCTTCAGCACGCCGTTCTCGTCGATCGCAGCCCCATCGATCCCGCGGCCGTCTTTACCGGGCGCGCCGTCCTTGCCATCGGCGCCGTCCTTGCCATTCGTGCCATCCTTGCCGTCAGCGCCGTTCTTCCCGGCCACCGTGCCAAGGTTTTCGGTCGTGCCGTCAGAAAAGCCAAGGATCAGCTCGCCCTTTTCATTGATCTGTGTTTTGGTGACGCCGCGGCCGTCCTGTCCGTTTTGGCCGTCCTTGCCGTCGGCGCCGTCTTTGCCGTCCGCACCCTTGACCCGGCCAAGCGAGAGCGCCGTCCCGTTCGTCAGCGTAACGTTCAGCTTGCCTGCATCGTCGATCGCGACGTTGCGGATCCCCACGCCGTCCTTGCCGTCGATGCCGTCTTTGCCGTCCTTGCCGTTTTGCCCGTCCTTACCGTCGGTACCATTCTGGCCATCCTTACCGTCTTTGCCATCGGCACCGTCGCGGCCTACCGCGCCGACCACGCTGCCCAGATTATCGATGCGCCCGTCGGTGTAGGTCAGCACCAGCTCGCCGCGCGCATTGACCGTCGAGGAAGAAACGCCGATGCCGTCTTTACCGTCAGCACCGTCTTTGCCGTTTTGGCCGCTCTCTCCGTCCTTCCCGTCCTTGCCGTCTTTCCCGGCCGCACCGGTCTGCCCGATCACGCGGCCGAGCACGGAACGCTGCCCATTCGTATACGAAAGCACCAGCTCGCCGTCCGAGTTGATCTCGGCACGGTCGACGCCGATGCCGTCCGCGCCGTTTTGGCCGTCGGTGCCGTCCCGGCCGTCCTTACCGTCTGCACCGTTTTGCCCGGCTGCACCGACCGCCCGGCCGACGTTCACCCTCGTGCCGTCGCTCAGGATCAGGATCAGTTCGCCTTTTTCGGAGAACTCGGCCGTTTTGACCGACTGCACCGGCCCGGCGGCAGCGGCGGCCAGCGCCTTGCCCCACTCCTGCTCACTGCCGGTGTAGCCGTTTTCCTTGGCGATCGTATACGCCGACTTGCCGGAGAGCGAACCGAGCCACTCCTGCACCGTGCCGTCGTAGCCGACCTGCACCGCCAATTCGTATGCCGAAAGGCCGTTTTTGACGCTGCCGGACGCCGGGACACTGCCGCTGCGATGGACGATCAGTGCTGCCCCGAACGACAGCCCGATCATCACCAAAATCGCCAAAGCGACCCGTCCCACGCGCGCCAGACGCTGCTTTGTGCTTTGTTTTTTGTTTGCCGTATCCATATCATTGCCCCCCTGTTTTGATCTTTGTCAGCTGTGCTTGGTGGAAACGTCGATAAAGACCTCCGGCTTGACCCGAAGTGCCAAGCAGATCGCCCGCAGGTCATCGGCATACATCTTCCGCCGCCCGTTCATCATCGCGGCAAAGGCTCCGTCGGCGATCCCCGCCCTTTGCGCGACCACGCCCTGCGGATAGCCGTTGACCTCGAGGTACTGCCGGACTTTTTGATAGACCTCCATACACGCTCCCTCCATTCTGAAACACAGATTAACTGTATTTTATTATAATATATCACAGCTATTCTGCATTGTCAATGCGAAAATACAGAGATACGGTCCATAGCCGTTGATTTTTTGCCGATTTTCGTGTATACTGAGAAAAACGAAAATGAGGTGAGCGGCTTGAGATATGAGATCGGTATCCGCATCAGAAAATACCGCAAGGCGTGCGGGATGACACAGGACGAGCTGGCCCGGCAGATCGGCGTGACGAAAAGCCGCGTTTCCAACTGGGAGCAGGGATTGAACCGGCCGGATGCCGACATTCTGGCCCTGTTGTGCCGGGCGCTGCAGGTTTCGCCCAGCGAACTGCTGGACGTGCATCTGACCGAGGACGAGCCGAATGAGCACGAGCGCGCGCTTTTGCGCGCCTACCGCGAAAAAGCGGAACTGCGCCACGCCGTAGATATTCTTCTGGGCGTGGACAAGGAATGATGCCGATCGGAGCCTGTACTGAACAAACAAACGGGACACGAACGGAAAGGGCACGAGCAAAATGCTCGTGCCCTTTTTGATGAACGATGCACGCAGGCCGCCGATCCGAAAGGATCGGCGGCCTGCAGTGGTCTGCATTTTTTTGCTGTCGTTTTTTGCACCCGCCAAGGCGCGTCCGGCGCTTTGGGGCAACTCTCTCCGTTTTTTGGTGAGCTGCCCTGACGCCTTGCTCTCGCCGAAGCGCGTCCACGAACTTCCGCATTGCAGCAAACGCGATCGACTTGTCAGCGGGCACTGCCCGCCCGCTAAGGCGCGTCCGGCGCACTGCATCTTTCGTGCCGCCCGTGATCGACTTTGATGCGGGCCTTGCCCGCCGCCCCCGATCGACTACAGATCGTCGGGGCGGGTGGGCGCGAAGCGGCTG
>JAJXDX010000340.1 GCA_021640185.1 Oscillospiraceae bacterium
GTATAATACAAAACTAAGATACTAACATTTCCCGGACGGTACGGCGAAGAACCGGTATTCGCCGGACGGCCGCGTCAGCACGATCCGGCCGTCGGCGGCAGGCTCTCCTTCGCGCCAGACCGGTCGGCCGCCCTCATCGAGCGCCGTTATCCGGTCGGCAGGAAATACGATCCGTGCCGTCGTGTTCCACGGGACGGTGAAGGTGAACCGCACGCCGTCCGGCTCACGCCGGAAGGCGGAGCGGATCTCGCCCTCGGCACACCCGGTCGATGCGTCCACCGCGTCGATATCCAGCCAGAACGCAGGTGAGAGCACAAGTGCCCCGTCGTCGTCCCGCCGGATCCCGGCCAGCGTTTGGTAATACCACACCGTGTATGCCGCGTTCATCGGGTGATCGTGCGAGTTCATGCCGTCGCCCTGCAGCTCCTCCCAGCGCTCCCAGATCGTGGTCGCGCCGCGCCGCAGCATGAAACCGAGGCTGGGGTACGTGTCCGTCAGCGCCAGCCGCAGCGCGATGTCGCTGCGCCCGATGCGGTCAAGCACCGGGAACCACCACTTGGTCATCTGGTTGCCGGTGGTCATGTGCAGGCCGTGCGCGGACAGATCCTCCAGCAGATGCGCGGCCGTGCGCGCCGGATCCGGCGAAAAGCCCAGCAGCAGCGGGAAGATGTTCGCCCCTTGGGAGCCGGGCCGGTAATATCCCTTTTCCGGATCGTAGTACGCCGCGTTGATCGCCTGTTCGGCCTCGCTTGCCGTGGCGGCGAACCATGCGTCGTCCTCCCTCCGCCCGATCGCCGCCGCGATCTTGCGCATCAGGCGGCAGTCGAAGGCCAGATACCCGGTCGAGATCGCCGGGGGCGGGATGTTGATCGGCTCGGCGCTCCACGGGCTGCTTTGGTCGCACTCGGCGGCGGGCGGCGCCCACTCGCCGAAATACGGTGCACCGATCAGTCCGTCCGCCCCGCGCTGCGACGCGAGGAACCGCACATACCGCACCATCCGGTCAAAGTGCCGCTCCATCGCCGTCCGGTCGCCGTAATAGCGATACAAAAACCACGGGATCAGCACATAGCAGCTGGAGATGTGGAACGCGGGGTTGCCGCAATACACGTGCGGCGCAGTATCCGGCAGCGAACCGGCGGGTGCCTGCGCATCGGCGATGTCGTCCAGCCATTTTTCGTAGAACAGGCGCAGATCGAAGTTGTACAGCGCCTCCTCGCAGCGCACCGTCACGTCGTTGAGCCACGCCATGCGCTCGTCGCGCTGCGGGCAATCGGTCGGCAGGCCGGGCATATTGTTGCGCTCCGTCCACTGCACGGCACGCATGATGTCGTCCAGCAGCGGCTCGCCGGAAGAGAAGCGCCCCACCTCCGGCACGTCGGTCCACACGCCGTGCGCCTCGGCACACAGCAGCTGCACCTCGCCTTCGGTCAACACCTGAACATAGCGGAACCCGTGATAGGTGAACCGCGCGTGCCACGTTTCCGCCTCGCCGCCGCGCAGGATGTAAACATCGCGCGACTGCGCGCCGCGCAGCGCCGCCTGATCGGCGCTGCCGTCCGGTGCCAGCGTTTCGGCATAGCGCAGCTCCACCCGGCTGCCGGGCGTGCCGCGCACCGTGATCTGCAGCCATCCGGCGATGTTCTGCCGGGTATCCAGCACATACGGCCCCTCCCCCGGCACGGGGAGCTCCACCGGGATGCGCCGCATGATCCGCATCGGCGGCATCTGCTGCGCGCACAGCCGTCCGGCCGGGCCATTCACCTCGGCCGCCGGAGAAAAGCCGTCCGGCATCGCCCCCGGCAGATCCCAGCCGGGCACCACGCGGCGGGCATCGAACACCTCGCCGTCATAGATGCTGTTGCCGGTCACCGCGCCGGGCATGGTGAACGCCCCGCCGTCGCCGGCGGAAAACACGCGCTGCGTGCCGTCCGCCGACGCGGTCCACAGCATGAACCACACGGCCGGATCGCCCAGCCATTCCGGCTGATGCCCCATGAAACGGGTAAAGCTCGGGTGTTCGTGCCCGTACCAGCCCTCGCCCAGCTCGATGCCAAGGACGTTCTCGCCCTCATGCAGCATCTCCGCAACGTCGAAGGCCCGATACATGACCCGATAGCGGTAGTCCGTCCACGCAGGCTCCAGCACGCCGTCGCCCGCCGGGCGCCGCCCGTTGATGTGCACCTCATACAGCCCCACGCCGCCGATGAACAGCCGCGCGTCGGCGGGCGGTGCATCCAGCACGAACGCCTGCCGCACAAGGTCCGTCACACCGCGCACATGGTCCTTCGCGCCGATCCAGCAAACGCGCTCCGGCTGCGCCATCAGGCCGGTGGCAAAACGCGCCCATCCCCGATGCGCCGCCCCGTCCGTTTCGGTCACGTCCAGCGTCCAGACGTAGCGGGAGCAGGGCGCGAGCGGCACGCCGCACCGGATCTCTTTGTCCTCGGCAC
>JAJXDX010000341.1:0-1750 GCA_021640185.1 Oscillospiraceae bacterium
TTGGCGGAGCCGGCGGTGCAGCAGTAAGCTATGGCTGCGGCGGCGGTGGCGGCGACGACAAGCAGCCGGCCCCTACCCTTGGCGAGGACGAAGTCGACGACATGGGGGGGTATGAGTTCACGGTGGCCACGGCGTGGCTGCGCAACAAACCGCCGCGCAATGCGACGACGTTCGAGCGGCTGTGGCACCAGCAGAAAGAGAAAGTGCAGAAGGACTACAACTGCACGATCACGATCGAGAACTTCTATGCCAGCATGGAAGGCATGATCTCCAAGATCTTGGCCAAGGACAAGGTCGGCGACGTGGTGAACATGATCGCCGATATGTGGATGCCGGCCGTCGGCGCGGGCTATCTGCGTCCGTGGGAGGACGTGTCCGACATCGTCGACGTCACGGATTACCGCTGGATGGCGCCCGAGGCGACCGTGGTCAACGGCAAGCACTACGTCCTCGGGTTCGAGCGCCCCGGCGAGATCGGCACGGTGCTGTGGTACAACAAGGACGTGCTGGCCAAGGCGGGCATCCAGGAAGATCCCGGTCAGCTGGCGCTGGACGGCAAGTGGACGTGGGACAAATTCCGCGAGATGCTGCGTGCCGTGACGATGGACACCGACAGCGACGGCACGAAGGACGTGTTCGGCCTGACGAGTATCACGAACTACACGGATATCGCCTTCGCGCTGGCGCGCTCCAACGGGGCGGGCATCCTGAGCGTCGACGGCAAGGGTTTCAAAAACGAGTATACCACGCCCGCGTTCATGGAAGCGATCAACTATTTCGATCAATTGGTCAACACCGATAAGGTCGTCCGTCTGTACGACAACATGAGCTCGCAGGATACGTGGGGGAACATGCCTTCGACCGATACGATCTTCGGCGAGTTCCGCAACGGCAAGGTCGCGTTCCTGTCTGCCCGGATGTGGGTCGGCAACCAGCAGCTCAAGCCGTACATGACCAGCGGCTACGGCATGGTCGTTTATCCCAAGGGCCCCAAGGCGGACGATTACATCTTAGACAGCCAGACGTCGGGCGGCTTCGCGCTGACCGTGACGAACGAGGACTACCGCAAGAGCGCGATCATCTTCAATGCGCTGGCGCACCCCGCCGAGGGCTATGAGGACGACGCCGTCATGCAGGAGGTCATCGCCGACGACTTCTTCCAGGAAGGCGACGAAACGAGCTACAAGATGTATCAGCTCGGTCTGGAAAAGGTCAAGGTCGATTTTGGCTACGGTGTGCAGCCGCTGTACGCGACGGTCAACCACGCGATCGTGGAGTCCGTGTTCTGGCACATCGATTCGCCCGCCGCGGCGATCGAAGGGCTTGCCGGCGTCGGTAACGAGGATGTTCAGAACGCCTATGCCAAGCTGTTCGACTGACCGCGAACGATAAGGAGGAGATCCGATGAAAAAGAAGTTTTTTGCCTGTTTGGCACTGGCGCTGGTTCTGGCGATCGGCATGAGCCTGCCGGCGCTCGCCTACCAGCCCATCATCGAGGGTGCGGAGGATATCCGCTGGTTCGGCGGTTACATACCGGCGAGCGGCCGCAGCGTCATCACCGAAGTCAGCGACGGCGTGCACGTCGCGTTCAAAAAAGATCCGGAGATGTGGGCCAACCGCGTCGTGGTCGGCTTCGACTACGATATGAGTGACAATGACAGCGGCAAGATCGGCAAAAAGCCCAGCGAGGAAGGCCTGTACATCCGCCTGAAGGACATCAAGTGGAACGTGCCGAAGCCGAATCCCACGG
>JAJXDX010000341.1:1760-2411 GCA_021640185.1 Oscillospiraceae bacterium
GAGAAAGAGCCGTATTCCAGCCTGATGATCACGCTATGTGCGACGCAGGGCGGCTGGAGCGACGGCCGTGCGCTGATGTTCTGGATTCGCAAGAGCCATGACGGCAAATGTATCCTCGGCATCCTGCGCGGCTTTGACGGCGATGAAACGAACAGGCCCAGCCAGTTCGTGCTCGACCCCAACTATGTGGAGCTGCCCGACACGATCGACACCACGCTCGATTTTTGGCTGCACCGCACCGACAGCAAAACGTGGACGGTCAACATCAACGGCAACAGCGTTAAGCTGGACGACAAAACGCAGGTCTCCGAGCGGTTCGTCGCGATGAACAAGCTGGCCGTGTCGCTGGGTACGTGGAGCTCTTCGGCGTCCGTCGAGTGCGTCGTTAACGAGATCTGGCATTATAAGTGCATCGAGTATGATGCCGCCAACCCGCCCGCCTATGTCAAGACCGTGCGTGCGAACGCGTCCAAGCCTACCACGACCACCACGACGAAGGCGGCGGGCAAGACCGACAAGCCGGACACCAAGACGACGGCCGCGGCTGCGGGCACGACCGGCACGAAGCAGAACGATGCCTCGAACACCGATCCCGGCACGACCGATCCGATCTCCTCGCCCGATGCGAGCGATCCGGTCTCCGCGCCCGAC
>JAJXDX010000342.1 GCA_021640185.1 Oscillospiraceae bacterium
GGACACCCTGATTAAGAGTCAGGTGCTCTACCAACTGAGCTAAAGGTGCATATCCACGGCGGCTTCATCGAAACCGCTTGACTATCATACACTAGCCGTCGCGATTTGTCAAGTCTTTTTTTGAAAAAAGCCGTGTTTTCTTCAAAAAATGCCGCCGTGGGCGTCTGTCAGATCAAAGCTTTCCGGCAAGGGCCTTCTGCAGCGCGGCACTGATCGCCGTGCCGGCGATCAGGTTGACCGCGACCTCGACGATCGCGTTGACCCCGGCCAGACCGACGAGCACCGCCGCGAAGGTGGTGACCGCACCGCCAAGCAGCGCGGTGACCTGCGCGTCGTTCGCCAAGGCGGAACCGAACAGCAGCCACAGCGTACCGAGGAAGAACAGCGTGTTGAGCGCGGCGGTCAGCGCACAGGACAGCGCCGTCGCGGCCACGCCGACGGCGCGGCCGGAGCTGCGCCGCCGGATCAGGCGGCACAGCAGCGCGGGCAGCAGCCCCGCGAGCATCCGCGGCACGATGCACATCACCGCGGTGCGCAGCGGGCTGATCCCCAGCAGCACCGCGCCGAACGGGTCCGTGCCGAAGCAGGTGAAAAAGCTGGTCAGCCCGAAGACGGTGCCGAGCACCAGACCGGCGCGCGGGCCGAGCACCGCGCCGCCGACCGCGACCGGCAGCATCAGCAGCGTCAGCCGCAGCGGCCCGATCGGGATATAGCCCAGCGGCGTGAGCGCCATCAGGATCAGCAGCGCCGCCAAAACGGCGATGCAGCACAAACGGACGGTGGAAGAACGAACGGTAGACATGATATGACCTCCTGCTGCCTCTCCGGATCGGATGAGGCGCACCTGCCCCGTGCGGCGGGGCACCGTGCCGGGAGAGCCGCTCCCGGCGGGCGGGACGGTGCGCCCGGCTGCGGCGTCCGTTGGGACTGCCGCGCCGAAACGGGCGCACCGGTTCTGACGAAAATCAGGATGCGGGGCGGTTCTTTTCAAAGATCAGGCGCAGCCCCTCGAGCAGCAGCTCGTCGATATACGTGCAGGGCGTTTGGCACTGCGCGGCGATCTGGCGGCCGAGGCCGCCCGTCACGATCACCGGCGCGTCATAGCCCAGCTCGGCAAAAATGCGGGCGTTCATCCCATCCATCATGGCGGCGTTGCCGAACACCGCGCCGCTTTGCAGGCAGCTGATCGTGTTCGTCCCGACGACCTGCGTCGGGGCGTCGATGCGGATGCTGGGCAGAAGCGACGTATTGGCGGTAAGCGAATCGAGCCCCGTCATCACGCCGGGCATGATCGCACCGCCGCGGTAAGCGCCGCTGCGGTCAACGACCGAAACGGTGGTGGCGGTGCCGAGATCCCAAACGATGCACGGCGCGCCCACGCGCGCCACCGCCGCCGCCGCGCCCACGATCAGATCCGCGCCAAGCTGCGCGGGATCGTCGATGCGGATATCGATGCCGGTCCGGATCCCCGGGCCGATCTGCAGCGGACGGATGCCGGTGACCTTTTCCACCGCGCCGCACAGCGCGTGATCGAGCGGCGGCACGACGGAGGACAGGATCGCCCCGTCCACCGCGTGCGGATCGACGCGGTACAGGCGCAGGATGTCCGACAGCTCCACGGCGTACTGATCGACCAGCTTGCGCCGGTCCGTCGCCATGCGCGAGCGCAGCAGAAGGCTGCCGCCGTCGAACACGCCGATCGTGATATTGGTATTGCCCATATCCAGTGCCAGCAGCATACGTTTTCCTCCCGGAAGAAATGACCGAGCGGCGGGGCGTGCCCGCCGCCCGGCTGGGTGGGTCCTGTGATGTTTACGCGCGGTCGGCGCTGCCCAAGACCTCCTCGATCTTGTGGCGGACGACCTTCGTGATGTTATCGCGGCCCGCGCCCAGATACTTACGCGGATCGAACACGGCGGGGTTCTCCGCCAAGCACTCGCGGATGCCGGCGGTCATCGCCAGACGCAGGTCGGAATCGACGTTGATCTTGCACACCGCCATGCCGGCCGCCTTGCGCAGCATATCCTCCGGGATGCCGATGGCATCCTCCATCTTGCCGCCGAACTTATTGACCGTCGCGACATACTCCGGCATAACGGAGGACGCGCCGTGCAGCACGATCGGGAAGCCGGGCAGGCGATCCATGACCTCCTGCAGGATGTCGAAGCGCAGCTGCGGCTTCTGGCCGGGCTTGAACTTATACGCGCCGTGGCTGGTGCCGATCGCGATGGCGAGCGAATCGACGCCGGTGCGGCGCACGAAATCCAGCGCCTGATCCGGATCGGTGAAGTGGGCCTTGTCCGCCTCGACGCTGACCTCGTCCTCGATGCCGGCCAGCTGACCCAGCTCGCCCTCGACGGTGACGTACGGCGTGTGCGCGTGCGCATACTCGCACAC
>JAJXDX010000343.1 GCA_021640185.1 Oscillospiraceae bacterium
GCCTTGACGGCATCGAGCTGCGCGGCATCGACGGCAAAAACGTCTGCGATCTGACCGAGCGGGAGGCCGCAGAGCTGCGCCGCCGCTTGGACGACGCCGGGCTTTCGGTGTGGGCGATCGGCTCGCCGATCGGCAAAACGACGATCGGCGCGGACGACTTTGCCGCCGAGTGCGAGCGCCTGCGCCGCACGCTGGCGCTGGCGGACATCCTCGGCGCACGGCGCATCCGGCTGTTCTCGTTCTATCTGCCCGCAGGGCAGACGCCGCAGGACGTGCACGGCGAGGTCATCGACCGTCTGGGGACCTTCTGCGCGATCGCGCAGGGCAGCGGCATCCGTCTGTGCCACGAGAACGAGAAGGCCATCTACGGCGACACGGCCGCCCGCTGCCGGGCGCTGCTGGACGAGGTGCCGGCCCTTTTCGCCGTGTTCGATCCGGCCAATTTCGTGCAATGCAGGCAGGATACGCTGGCCGCATGGGCGCTGCTGCGCGGCCGGGTGGACTATCTGCACATCAAGGACGCGCGCCCCGACGGCACGGTCGTCCCGGCCGGCGAGGGCGCGGGACACGTCGCGCAGATCACGGCGGCCTATCTGGCGGACGGCGGGCGCGCCTTCACGGTCGAGCCGCACCTGTTCGGCTTCGACGGCTTGGCCGCGCTGGAGCGCGCGGGCGAGCACAGCCGCATCGCACCGCGGTGGACGGACGCGAACACGGCCTTCGATGCCGCGTGCGGCGCATTTGATCGGATCTTGAAGGAGGAGCGGACATGAAGATCGGCGCACAGCTTTATACCGTCAGGCAGCATATGCAAAATTTGGACGATCTGGCGCAGACGCTGGAAAAGATCGCGGACATCGGCTACACGACCGTGCAGGTGTCCGCCGCCTGCCCGTTCGCGCCGGAATGGCTGCACGGGCAGCTGGCGCGCACCGGGCTTGCCTGCGTGCTGACGCACACCCCGGCAGACCGGCTGCTGGCCGATCCCGCACAGGTGGCGGCGGAGCACGACGTGTTCGGCTGCCGCTATGTCGGCCTTGGCTATCACGCCATGGGCAGCGAGGAGGACTACGGGCGCTTCCTTGCCGACTACCGCCCGGTGGCGCGCACACTGCGCGAGCACGGGAAATACTTCATGTACCACAACCACGCCGGTGAGCTGGCCGCGCTTTCCGGCCGCACGGTGCTTGCCCGCATGGCGGACGATCTGCCCGCCGAGGACATGGGGTTCACACTGGACAGCTACTGGATCGCCATGGGCGGCGGCGATCCGGTCGATTGGATCCGCACGCTGTCCGGCCGCGTGCCGTGCGTACATCTGAAGGACCGCGCCGCGGACGACCGGATGGCCGTGGTCGGCGAGGGCACGCTGCCCTTCGACCGCATCTTGGCCGCCGCCGAGGCGGCAGGCACGCAGTACCTGCTGGTGGAACAGGACGACTGCTACGGCGAAGACCCGTTTTCCTGCCTTGCCCGCAGCTATAAAAACCTGCACGCGATGGGTCTTGACTGAGAAACGGAGGGAAAAACGATGAGCAAGAACGATACGCTGCGCATGGGAATCATCGGCGTGGGCAACATGGGAACCGGCCACGCCAAGAACATCTTGGCCGGGCGCTGCCCGCGGATCCGGCTGACCGCCGTGGCGGACATCGCCCCGGCGCGGCTGGCCTATTTTGCAAAGGAGATCTCCGCCGAGCCGGCGCGCTTTTCCACGGCAGAGGAGATGCTCGACAGCGGGCTGATCGACGCGTGCATCGTGGCGGTGCCGCACTACGACCATGTGCGGTACGCCGTGGCGTGTATGCAGCGCGGCATCCACGTGATGGTGGAAAAGCCGGCGGGCGTATACACCGCCGCCGTGCGCGAGATGAACGCCGAAGCGGACCGGCACCCGGACGTCGTGTTCGGCATGATGTTCAACCAGCGCACCGATCCCGTGTACCGCAAGCTGCGCGAGCTGGTGCAGAGCGGCCGCTACGGCCGGATCCGCCGCGTCAACTGGATCATCACCGACTGGTACCGCCCTCAGGCATATTACGACAGCGGCGACTGGCGCGCCACATGGAGCGGCGAGGGCGGCGGCGTGCTGCTCAACCAATGCCCGCATCAATTGGATCTCTTACAGTGGATCTGCGGGCTGCCCGTGCGCGTGGACGCGCATATGCGCTTCGGTCAGTGGCACGACATCGAAGTCGAGGACGACGTGACGGCGTATCTGGAATTCGAGGGCGGCGCGACCGGCGTGTTCGTCACCTCCACCGGCGACGCACACGGCACCAACCGGCTGGAGATCCAGATGGACGGTGCGCGGCTGATCGCCACGCCGGGCAGGCTGTCCGTGCTGATCGCCGTGCCGCACCGGATGCACGCGGCGCTGGGGATCCGGGCGTT
>JAJXDX010000020.1:0-9472 GCA_021640185.1 Oscillospiraceae bacterium
TCAGAGAGGGCACCCATACGGGTACCCTCTCTGATTTTGGTGAACCATCGGGGATTCTGAACCCTGCTTTTCACGGGGCAGATCCCGTGCGTAGAGCCGTCGTTCCGTTCACCGTGAAAAGCTGTACTTTTGCCCTCGTTTCCCTCGGGCAAAAGTAGCCGGCTTTCTGCTTACCTCGACACTTTACCAAAATCAGAGAGGGCACCCATACGGGTACCCTCTCTGATTTTGGTGAACCATCGGGGATTCTGAACCCTGCTTTTCACGGGGCAGATCCCGTGCGTAGAGCCGTCGTTCCGTTCACCGTGAAAAGCTGTACTTTTGCCCTCGTTTCCCTCGGGCAAAAGTAGCCGGCTTTCTGCTTACCTCGACACTTTACCAAAATCAGAGAGGGCACCCATACGGGTACCCTCTCTGATTTTGGTGAACCATCGGGGATCCTGAACCCTCGCTTTGACGAGGTGGATCTTATTGCATGGTCTATTTTCTGCTTCGTCAAAGCGCAGCATTCCCTCCTGCGTCGGGAATGCGATGGCTTTCTGCTTACCTCAATAGTTCACCAAAGCAAAAGGGATGCCCTACAGGCATCCCTTTTGCTTTGGTGAACCATCGGGGATTCGAACCCCGGACCCTTTGATTAAAAGTCAAATGCTCTGCCAGCTGAGCTAATGGTTCATCTCTTCGGTTTTGGCGCCGGCCGTGTTCCGGTCAACGTGCCTATCTATTATATCGGAACAAAACGCAAAAGTCAAGCCTTTCGGCCGAAAAAATCGCCGGGTCGCGCAAATGGCTTTGCTGTGCACTGGACTGGCCGCCAAAAACGTGGTATAATGAGCAAAACCACCCCGGAAAGGAGCATGGCCGATGCCGATCCCCTTTACTCCGCAAGACCTGTCGGCATGGGTGCCGACGCTGCTCGGGCGCACGCCCGCGCGCGTGCTCGAGCCATCGGCCGCAGACGCTCTGCGCGGCCGCACGGTGCTCGTCACAGGCGGCGGCGGTTCGATCGGCTCGGCGCTGTGCCGGCAGATCGCGGCCTGCGGCCCCGCGCGGCTCGTCGTTTTCGACATTGCGGAAAACCCGGTCTACGACCTGCAAAACGAACTGCTGCGCCGCCACGGCAGCGCTCTGCCGCTGTCGGCGGAGATCGGCTCCGTCCGGGACGAGCGGCGGCTCGACGCCGTCTTTTCCCGCTATCGCCCGCAGATCGTGTTCCACGCCGCGGCACATAAGCACGTCCCGCTGATGGAGAACGCCCCCGGCGAGGCCGTCAAAAACAACGTTTTCGGCACATACCATACGGCCGCGGCGGCACGCCGCCACGGCGCGGAAAAGTTCGTGCTGATCTCCACGGATAAGGCCGTGCGCCCCTCGGGCGTCATGGGCGCGACGAAAAACCTGTGCGAGCAGATGCTGCAAGCTATGCACGGCGAGGGCGGCACGGTGTTCACCGCCGTGCGTTTCGGCAACGTGCTCGGCTCATGCGGTTCGGTCCTGCCGCTGTTCTGCCGCCAGATCGCCGACGGCGGCCCGGTCACGATCACGGACGCCCGCGCCACGCGCTATTTCATGACGGTCGAAGAAGCCGTGCAGCTCGTGCTCGAAGCCGCCGCCTGCGCCGAAAACGGCCAGATCTGCGTCCTCGACATGGGCGACCCCGTGCGCATCCTCGATCTCGCCGAGCGCACGATCCGCCTTTGCGGCCGCACGCCGCACACCGACATCCGGATCGTGCAGACCGGCCTGCGCCCCGGCGAAAAGCTGCATGAGCAGCCGCTGACCGCGGATGCCGGCCTGTGCCGCACGGGGAACGACCGGATCTTTATCGAGCAGCGCCCCGCCGTGCCGGAGCCGCTGCTGCTGCAGTGGCTCGATCGCCTGCGTTTGGCAGTCGATACCGAGGATCCCGCCGCGGTCAAGGCCGCCCTGCACGCGCTCGTGCCGACGTACCGCCCCGCCGAAGCAAAATAAAATAGTTTACAAACGTGCGCAAATAAACTATTGCAAATCGCCGGCTATCCTGTATAATGAAGATATGAACGATCACCCCGACGGGCGTCCCGCCCGCAGGAAAAAAGGAGAGAAATACGATGAAACTCGGTGTTCTGACCGTCCCACTGCAAGCCATGCCGACCGAGGAAGCCTTCGCCTATCTGCATTCTCTCGGCGTGCAGACCGTCGAGCTCGGCACCGGCGGCTACACCAACGCGAACCATTGCGATCCCGATGTCCTGCTCGCTGACGAGAGCAAGATCGACGAGCTCAAAGCCCTGCTCGCCAAATATGATCTGTCGATCAGCGTGCTGTCCTGCCACGGCAACCCGATCCACCCCAACAAGGCCGTCGCGGCGGAATACCACCGCGTGTTCGTCAACACCTGCAAATTGGCGCAGAAGCTGGGCGTGGACACGGTCGTCACGTTCTCCGGCTGCCCCGGCGACAGCCCCGACGCGCACTATCCCAACTGGGTCACCTGCGCGTGGCCGGATGACTACGCCAAGATCCTCGACTATCAGTGGAACGATGTGCTGATCCCCTATTGGAAGGAAGCCGCCGCCATCGCACAAAGCTACGGCGTCAACAAGATCGCGTTCGAGATGCACCCCGGTTTCTGCGTCTATAATCCCGCCACCTGCCTGCGTCTGCGCGAGGCGGTCGGCCCCGTCCTCGGCGCGAACTTCGATCCCAGCCACCTGATCTGGCAGGGCATCGACCCGGTCGAGGCGCTCAAGGCGCTCGAAGGCGCGGTCTATCACTTCCACGCCAAGGATACGCGCATCGACCCGCGCAACAAAGCGGTCAACGGCGTGCTCGACACCCAAAACCTCGGTATGGTCGCTCATCGCAGCTGGGTGTTCCGCACCGTGGGCTACGGCTCGGATCTGCAGCTGTGGAAGGATATGATGTCCACGCTGCAGCTGATCGGCTATGACGGCTCGGTCAGCATCGAGCATGAGGACGCACTGATGAGCGTCAAGCAGGGACTGGAGAAGGCCATCGCCTTCCTCAAGGACGTCATGATCACCGATAAGCCCGCCACGGCGTGGTGGACCTGATCGGTAAAGCAGGGATAGGAGCGTATCACCGATGAAAAAGATCCAACTCGCCGTGATCGGCTACGGCGGCATGGGCGGCTGGCATACGCGCCACGCGCTGGAAAGCGACGTGGTCGAGCTGCGCGGCATCTACGACATCCTGCCGGAAAAACGCGCCTTGGCAGAGAGCCGCGGCATCCACGCCTACGGCTCGTTCGAGGAAGTGCTCGCCGATCCGGCGGTCGAGCTGGTCACCGTCGCGATCCCCAACGACCAGCACGAAAGCGTGTGCATCCGCGCGCTGGCGGCGGGCAAGCACGTGATCTGCGAAAAGCCCGTCACCCTCAGCTGTGCCAGCCTGCAGCGGATGTTCGATGCCGCCGATGCGGCCGGCCGCCGTTTCACCGTACACCAAAACCGCCGGTTCGACGTCGATTTTCTCGCCATGAAGCAGCTGCACGACAGCGGCGAGATCGGCGACTTCATCCGTCTGGAATCCCGCATCCACGGCTCGCGCGGGATCCCCAGCGATTGGCGCGGTGTCAAGCAGTACGGCGGCGGGATGCTGTATGACTGGGGCATCCACCTGATCGATCAGGTCATGCAGATCCTCACCGCCCCGGTCACCAAGATCGACTGCCGGTTCGACCATATCACCAACGAGGAGGTCGATGACGGCTTCCGTCTGGATATGACCTTCGCCGACGGCAAGACCGCGTATGTCGAGGTCGGGACGTACAACTTCATCGCCATGCCGCGTTTCTATCTGCGCGCCAAAAAGGGCAGCGCGATGATCACCGATTGGCGCGAGGAGTGCCGCGTCGTCAAATGCACCCATTGGCACGAAAACGAGGTGCTGCCCGTCCAGACGGCGGCCGGTCTGACCAAGACCATGGCCCCCCGTGACGAGCTGACCACGCAAAGCTACACCATCCCGCAGCCCGCGTCCGACGTGCACGATTTCTATCGCAACTTCGTGCGCGCCATCCGCGGCGAGGAGGAGCAGCTCGTCACCCACCCGCAGATGATGCGCGTCATGCGCGTCATCGAGGCGGCGTTCACCTCCGCCGAGGAGGACCGCGTCGTCGCCTGCCAGATCTGAACCGATAAATAAACCAGCGCCGCCCGGTCGGATGACCGGGCGGCGCTGGTTTTTTTCCTCTTTCCTCATCCACCGATCACAGAAACGGAGCCGTTCGCGCCGATGGCGCGGCAGCGGTTCGAATAACCCCTCGATGGACCCATAGCCGCCGTGCATCGCGAGCCCGCGCGCCTTTTCCGGCCCGCCGGGCAGCGCCTTGCCCTGCTTGTAGTGTTCGATGCTCTGTCCGGCCGCGTCCGGCACGTGTACCTCGTACGGTATGCCCAGATAGCAGAGAAAAAGGCGGGCGGAGCATCGCTCCGCCCGCCCGAACGCGTATCTCAGTCGTCCCACCGGAAGCTGCCGGAAAGCAGCGTCGCCTCGTTGTCGGCCACGGTCAGCAGGCCGCCGTCCAGCGTCGCGGTGCGCCGCTCGCCGTCGACGTCGTCGACGGCGCATTTGCCCGCCATGACGGCGGTGACGAACGGCACGTGCCCGGCCATGATGGCCAGATCGCCCATCACGCCGCGCACGGAGAGCATATCCGCCTCACCGTCGAAGGCCGCCCCGTCCGGCGTGGCGATCGTCAGCCGGAAAGTGTTCATACCGCGGTCCTCTTGGCTTTCTCGACCGCCTCGTCGATCGTGCCGACGAACAGGAAGGCCGACTCGGGCAGATCGTCGTGCTTGCCGTCGATGATCTCCCTAAAGCCGCGCACCGTTTCGCTCAGCGGCACATACACGCCGGGGAAGCCGTTGAACTTCTCGGACACGTGGAACGGCTGCGACAAAAAGCGCTGCAGCTTGCGCGCGCGCTGCACCAGCAGCTTGTCCTCGTCAGACAGCTCGTCCATGCCCATGATCGCGATGATGTCCATCAGCTCGTTGTAGCGCTGCAGGATGCGCTGCACCTCGCGCGCAACGGCATAATGCTCCTCGCCCACGATCTCGGGCGAGAGGATGCGGCTCGTCGACTCCAGCGGGTCGACGGCGGGGTAGATCCCCTGCGACGAGATCGCACGCGACAGCACGGTCGTCGCGTCAAGATGCGCGAAGGTCGTGGCCGGCGCGGGGTCGGTCAGGTCGTCGGCCGGGACGTACACCGCCTGCACGGAGGTGATCGATCCGCGCCGCGTGGAGGTGATCCGCTCCTGCAGCGCGCCCATCTCGTTGGCCAGCGTCGGCTGATAGCCGACGGCGGAGGGCATACGTCCCAGCAGGGTGGACACCTCGCTGCCCGCCTGCGTGAAGCGGAAGATGTTGTCGATGAACAGCAGCACGTCCTGCCCCTCGGTGTCGCGGAAATATTCCGCCATCGTCAGTCCGGACAGCCCCACGCGCATACGTGCGCCGGGCGGCTCGTTCATTTGTCCGTAGACCAGCGCCGTTTTGTTCAGCACGCCGGACTGTTTCATCTCGTTATATAGGTCGTTGCCCTCGCGCGTGCGCTCGCCCACGCCGGTGAACACGGAAAGTCCGCCGTGCTCCTTGGCGATGTTGTTGATCAGCTCCATGATCAGCACCGTCTTGCCGACGCCCGCGCCGCCGAACAGGCCGATCTTGCCGCCCTTGGAATACGGGCAGATCAGGTCGATGACCTTGATCCCCGTTTCCAGGATCTCGGTGGAGGTGGACAGTTCTTCAAAACTCGGCGCGGGACGGTGGATCTCCCACCGCTCCTGCGTTTTCGGCGCAGGCAGATCGTCCACCGGGTCGCCGAGGACGTTGAAGATGCGTCCCAGCGTTTCTTCGCCCACCGGCACGCTGATCGGCGCACCGGTGTCGGTCACGGCGGCGTCGCGGGTCAGCCCGTCGGTCGACGCCATCGCGATGCAGCGGGCCGTGTTGTCGCCGATGTGCTGCGCCACCTCGACGGTCAGCGTGCGTTCGCCGATCGGCACGGTCAGCGCGTTGTAGATCGGGGGCAGACAGCCCTCGTCGAAGCGGACGTCCACCACAGGCCCCATGACCTGCACCACACGTCCGATGTGTGTATCTGGCATCGTCGGTCGTTCCTCCTTTGTGCCGGTCGGCGTCATTCGGCGCCCGCCCCGGCCACGATCTCGGTGATCTCTTGGGTGATCGCGCCCTGTCTTGCCCGGTTATAGCGCAGCATCAGGTCGTCGATCATCACCTGCGCGTTCTTCCCGGCGGAATCCATCGCCATGCGGCGCGCCGCCACCTCGCTGGCAAAGCTCTCGCGCACCGCCGCGACCAGCCGCCCCGCCACGTATTCCGGGATCATCCGATCCAAGATCGTGCGCTCGTCCGGTTCAAAGATCGGCACGCTCGCCGTTTTCTCGCCGTCGTCCTCCGGTACGGTCAGCGGCAGCAGCCACGTCACCTGCGGCACTTGGCTCATCATGGATACGTACCGCGTGCTCACGATCCCCAGCCGCCCGAACTCGCCGGCGGCAAAGGCGGCGCACTGCTCCTTCGCGATGGCATACGCCTCGGCGGCCGTCAGGCTCTCCGAGGAGAGGAATGGCCCGCCGTAGCGGTCGCACGCGCGCTTGCCGATCGGGATGATCTTCGCGCCCGGATAGTCGCGCACGGTGCGGAACACGTTCGCGTTGTAGCCGCCCGCCATGCCGCGGTCGCCCGCGATCACGATCAGGCGCGTCTCGCCGTCGTGCTGCCGCATATAGGGGCTGCTCCGGCATTCCCGGCTCTCGGTCAGCATCCGCAGCATCTTCGTCAGCGCCGCGTCATAGCCGCGGCTTTGCAGCATCCGCTCGGTCGCGTGCCGGATCTTCGAGGAGGCGACCAGTCCCATCGCTTTCGTCAGGTGCAGCGTGCTGTCTACGCTTTTGATCCGGCTGCGCAGTGCCTTGGTGTCCGCTCCCACGGTGTGCGGTCACATCCTTTCCGCGGCGTCAGCCGTTCATGGCGGAAAGCGCGGCCTTCAGCGCCTCCACGTCCCCGTCATCAAAATAGCCTTCGCTCAGGCGCGTAAGCAGCGCGGCGTGCTCGTTCTGCATCCGCTCGTACAGCCGCGCCTCGTAGTCCTTCACCTTGTTCACCGGTACATCGTTCAGATACCCGTGGATCACCGCATAGATGATCGCCACTTGGCAGCCCACCGGCACGGGGCTGTTGCGCCCCTGCTTGAGCACCTCCACGATCCGCTCGCCCAAGGCCAGACGCGCCTTCGTGTCGGCGTCCAGATCGCTGCCGAACTGGGCGAACGCCTGCAATTCGCGGTATTGCGAATACAGCAGCTTTAATTCACCGGATACCTTTTTCATCGACTTCAGCTGGGCCGAGCCACCCACGCGGCTGACCGAGATGCCGGGGTTGATCGCCGGCATGACGCCGCTGTGGAACAGCTCCGTTTCCAAAAAGATCTGCCCGTCGGTGATGGAGATGACGTTCGTCGGGATATAGGCGGAAACGTCGCCCGCCTGCGTTTCGATGATCGGCAGCGCCGTGATCGATCCGCCGCCGTACTCCGGCGCGACGCAGGCGGCACGCTCCAGCAGACGGGAGTGCAGATAGAACACGTCGCCCGGATACGCCTCGCGGCCCGGCGGCCGCCGGATCAGCAGCGAGAGCGCACGGTACGCCACCGCGTGCTTGCTCAGGTCGTCATAAACGATCAGCACGTCCTTGCCCTGCTGGCGGAAATACTCCGCCATCGCGCAGCCCGCATACGGGGCGATATATTGCAGCGGCGCGCTCTCGGACGCAGCCGCGGACACGATGATCGTGTAGGCCATCGCGTCGTTTCGCGCCAGTTCCTGCTGCAATTGCACCACCGAGGTGCTCTTTTGCCCGATCGCGACATAGATGCACAGCACGTTCTGTCCTTTTTGGGCGATGATCGTGTCGATCGCGATCTCGGTCTTGCCGGTCTGCCGGTCGCCGATGATCAGCTCGCGCTGACCGCGCCCGATCGGGATCATGCTGTCGATCGCCTTGATCCCGGTCTGCAGCGGCACGCTGACGCTCTTGCGCTCGATGATGCCGGGCGCCTCCGCCTCCACCGGCCGCGTTTCGGTGCAGTGCACCGGCCCCTTGCCGTCGATCGGCTCACCGAGGGCGTTCACCACGCGCCCCAGCAGCTGTTCGCCCACCGGCACGCTCAGCACGCGCCCGGTGCGCCGCACCGCCGTGCCCTCGCGGATGTCGTTTTTGTCGGACAGGATGGCGACGGATACCGTTTCTTCCTCTAGGTTCTGCGCCATGCCGTAGCTGCCGCCTTCAAATTCCAGCAGCTCGCTCGCCATGCACCCGCGCAGGCCGTACACCCGCGCGATCCCGTCGCCCACCAGCACCACCGTGCCGGTCTCGACCATCTCCACGCGGTCGTCATAATGGCGGATCTGTTCTTTGATGATGTCACTGATCTGTTCCGCCCGTTGGCTCATCCTTCGATCACTTCCTTCATGTCATGCAAGCGGCGGCGCAGGCTGCCGTCCAGCACCTTGCCGTCGATATAGATCGTCACGCCGCCCAGCAGCGCGGGATCCGTTTCCCATTCGGCGGTCACCTCGCGCCCCGTGCGTGCGCACAGCTTTTCGAGCAGACGCGCCTTTTCCGCCTCGTCCAGCGGCACGGCGCTGACCACGCGGGCGCTCGCCCGCTGCTTTTTCGCCATGTCCATGCGCTGATAGGCGTCGATGCACGCGGGCAGCGCCCGGATGTTCCCGTGCCGCACCAGCACTTGGACAAAGCGGATCAGTACGTCCGGCACCTGCCCGTCAAAGGCCTTGCGCACCGCCCCGGCGCGCTCGTCCGCCGGGATGCCGGGGCTGTCGAGCAGCGCGGTGTAAGCCGGCGCGTCGGCAAATGCCTGCCGGATCGTTTTCAGCCCCTCGCTCACGTCCTCGCCGCTCTCCGCCGTCAGGGAGAACAGCGCCTTGGCGTATTCTTCACCGATGTCTGTCACGGTCGTGCTCCTTTACACATCGTCGCTGCCGATCTCGTCGATGAACTCGTCGATCAGCGCCCGGTGGTCGTCGGCCTTCACCTCACGCTGCAGCAGCTTCGCGGTCATCAGCGCGGATACGTCCACGATCTCCTGCCGCATGGTGCTCTCGGCCTTCTTCATCTCCAGCGCGGCGTCGCTCTCCGCCTGCCGTACGATGGCGGCGGCCTTTTCCCGCGCCTCGTCGGTGATGCGGTCGCTCTGCCGCTCGGCGGCATCCTTCGCCTGCTGCAGGATGGCGGCGGCTTTTTCGTCCGCCTCGCTCATCTGCTGTGCCCACGCCGCCTTGTCCTCGTCCGCCGCCCGTTTCGCCTCGTCGGCCTCGGCATATTGCCGGTCCACCGCCGCCTGCCGTTCCGCCATCGCCTTTTTCACCGGCTGGTAGAGGAACTTTTTCAGCAGCAAAAACATGATCAGCAGATTGCAC